>JBCBHB010000246.1:0-5053 GCA_038526025.1 Pseudomonadota bacterium | reverse complement strand
CTGGATCCTGTTCTTCGTGATCAAGGGCGTGAACGCGCTGAAGCGCGCGGCCGAAGAGGAGCCGGCGCCCGAAGAAGCGCCCGAGCCGCCGGCGGATGTGCAGCTGCTCTCGGAAATCCGGGATCTGCTGGCGAAGGAGCGCTCGGCCGGCTGAGCGCCACGCTGACCTAGAAGCCCACGGCCCTGAGCGTCAGGAAGATGCCCATGGCCGTGGCGAGCGCGGCGATCATGTGCCGCGTGGCGATGCCCACGGCAAGGCCGGCGAGGGCGGCGACGACACGGGCGGGATCGGCCGTCAGGACCCCGTCCTCGTAGAGCACCATGGGCAGCGTGAGCGCGGGCAGCACCGTGACCGGCACGAAGCCCAGCGCGCGGCACAGCCCCGCCGGCACGTCCCGCCCCGCCAGAAGGCCGAGGAACGAAAAACGGATCAGGTAGGTCACGACGCCGAGGCCGATGATCAGCGTCCAGATCTCCGTGCTCGTCATGACGGCCGTGCCTCCAGCCGGGCTGCGACGCTCATGCCGACGGCAATGCCTGCCCCGGATGCGATGATGAGCCCGAAGCCGTGGGGCAACCCTGCGAGGAGGACCGCGAGCACCGCCGCCGTGCCCGCCGCCGCCACGTTCGCGGTGCCTCGGATGAGGGGGGCGGTGATGGCGAGGAAGCAGGCGGGTACGGCAAACTCGAGCCCCCAGCTGTCCGGCAGCCCGCTGCCGATGAGCGCACCGGCGAGGGTGGAGAGGATCCAGACGCTGGTGGTGCTGACCCCGACGCCGAAATAGAAGCCCAGCCGGTCCGCCAACGGCTCGTCCTTCCGCGAATAGCGCGCCATGGACACGGCGAAGGCCTGATCGTGCAGGAAGAAGGCGGCGGGCACACGCCAGAGCATGGCGGTCCCCTGCCAGTGCACGGCCAGGGCGGCGGAATACATCGCCATGCGCAGGTTCACCACGGCGCCCGTGAGGATGGCCACGAGCACCGGCCCCCCCTCCTCCAGCACCGAGAGCGCGGCAAGCTGCGAGGCGCCGGCGGTGACGATGATGGTGTAGGCCATCGTCTCCCAGAGACTGAAGCCCGCCTCCACCGCGATCGTGCCGAAGATGACACCGAAGGGGATGACGGCCATGTAGACGGGAACGGAGGCCCACAGGCCCGCGACGAAGCCCCGGCGGCCCGGCGCGCGGCGTTCCTCGGCAGCGGTTGTCGCGACGCTGGGATGGCTATGCTCCAAACTCATGCCGTGCAGATAAGCGTCGTGGCCCGCCGGGCCATCCGACTTCTCGTGATGCCGCGCCCGACGCCTCGTGATCACGAAAGGCCGAAGGCGCTGCCAGGTGCTTGAGCCGCGCGGGCGTATGGGGCATTGTCCCGTGTGGTTGTCGACTGTTGGGGAACAGGCGGCGGCTGGTTGTGGGGGGCGCCGATTGAAGGCGTCGGAGAGAGGGATCCGGCATGCACCAGCTGGGGCTTATCCAGATTGTCCGCGTGGCACTCGTGTTCGTGGCCATCGCGCTCATTGCTACACAGTTCTTTTCGATCGTCGCCTCTGGCGGCACGGGCCAGGCCGAAGCGGCGCCGCCGGCGGAGTTCGACATGCCGATGCTCGATCTGGCGGCCGGTTTGCCCCTCGGCGTTGTCTATTTCGACGGCGCCGACGGGCGTGGAGGCACGACGACCGGCGCTCTGGAGACTGCGCCAACGGCGCGGCTCGCCGCCCTCGACACGCAGTAGCGCGGGACAGCACGGGATTGTCGTAGCCCGGCGCGGGGCTTAATCCTGTCCTGCGGGCGCGAGGGCCCGTAGCAGGGCCCGGCCGATATGGCAGACTTTCTGATCGCACCCGACCCGGAGGACACGCGCCTCACCCGCGCCGTGCGCGGGATCGACCATCATGGCGCCGTGGCGGAGATCCGGGTGGTGGAGGAGCGCGCGCTCACCATCTTCCTGAATGCCCAGGAGATCGTCACGGCGATGACGATCGGGGATTATCCCGAATACCTGGCGCTCGGCTATCTCCTCAACCAGGGCATGCTGCGGGCGGACGATACCGTGACCGCCGTGGACTTCGACGTGGAGCTGGAGACCGTGGTTGTCCGCACCGAGCGGGCCACGGACTACGAGGAGAAGCTCAAGAAGAAGACCCGGACCTCGGGCTGTGCGGTGGGCACGGTGTTCGGGGATGTGATGGAGGGGCTGGAGGGGCTGGAACTGCCCGAGGCGGAACTCCGTGTCTCCGAGCTCTACGCGCTGGCCCGCACCATCAACACGGCGCCCAGCCTCTATCTCGAGGCAGGGGCGATCCACGGCACGGTGCTTTGCGAGGGCGGGCGGCCGCTGGTGTTCATGGAGGATGTCGGCCGGCACAACGCGGTGGACAAGATCGCGGGCTGGATGCTGCGCGAGGGCGTCTCGGGGGCGGACAAGCTGCTCTACACCACCGGTCGGCTGACCTCGGAGATGGTGATCAAATGCGCGCTCATGGGCATTCCTGTGCTCGCCTCCCGCTCCGGCTTCACGGCCTGGGGCGTGGACCTTGCGCGGCAGGTGGGCCTCACGCTGATCGGCCGCCTCCGCGGGGAGCGCTTCGTCTGCCTCTCCGGCCAGGAACGCCTGGTCTACGACGCCGAGCTTCGCGGCGGCGAGGAGGACTCCAAGCACCGGCGCAAGGGGGCGGGCGCGTGAGTTCTCCCGAGCATGCGGCGGAGCCTCCTGCGGAGTCTTTGCGTCTCCATTTCATGCCATCACCCAAGCTGCTGATGAGCACGATGAAGACTGAAAGCGCCGCTGCCGCGGAATGGGCTGCCCGGCCGTCAGATGACTGGTGGTTCGAGTGGACGATTTTCGGAGCTGTCTTAGCGGCGGCTCTCGCTGCAGTTGCCGCCGTCATGGAGCGCGATGTCGCGTTTCCAGAGGCCGTGGTTGCTGTGGCGCTCTTCTATCTCTTCGGTTGGCTGACTGAGCTGAGGCAGAGCTGGCGGCTTGCTCGGAAGTTCTGCGAGTCCGCAGCCATTGCTAACGGAATTACGATGGTGCTCGACGCGGAGGGCGCGCGGGCAACATATCAGGGGGTTGAATTCTTCATGCCCTGGCGCACCGTCGACAGCGTGTTCCACTTCGAGAAGAGCCTCGCCGTCGGCGCAAGCGGTACTTTCTTGATCGTTCCAGTGGAGGCACTCCCAGATGGTCTCTCACTCGAAGAATTGTCGGCAAAGGTGGCGATGTGGCGGTCGGCGGCGTGAAGATCGCGGGCGTGATACTCGCCGGTGGGCTCGCGCGGCGCATGGGGGGCGGGGACAAGGCCCTGCTGGAGGTGGCGGGGCAGCCGCTGCTCGGTCATGTCATCGCGCGGCTTGCGCCGCAGGTCGAAGCGCTGGCGTTGAATGCGAATGGCGATGCGGCGCGGTTCGAGCGTTTCGGGCTGCCGGTGCTGGCGGACACGGTAGAGGGTTTTGCGGGCCCTCTGGCGGGCGTTCTCGCCGGCATGCGCTGGGCGGCCGCGGCGGGCTACAGCCATGTGGCCAGCGCGGCGGGGGATACGCCGTTCTTCCCGCCCGATCTGGTGGCCCGACTGTCCGCGGCGCTCGGGGAGCGTGACCGGATCGCGATTGCGGCGACGCAGGATCCGCGGCGGGGCGGGCTGGCGGAGCATCCGACCTTCGGGCTCTGGCCCGTGGATCTGGCGGATGACCTGGAGGCGGCGCTGAGGGGAGACATGCGCAAGGTGATCGTCTGGGCCTCGCGCCATGGCTGCGCCCGCGCGGTGTTTCCGGAGGGGGCCGCCATGCCCTTCTTCAACGTCAACACGCCCGAGGACCTGGCGGAGGCGGGCCGTCTCGCGGCGCTGCATGAGAGCGCGACGGGGGGAGCGGTATGATCGTCTACGGTGTCGTCGGCTGGAAGAACGCGGGCAAGACCACGCTGGTCGAGCGCCTCGTGGCGGAGATCGTGAGCCGCGGCTTCAGCGTGAGCACCCTCAAGCACACCCATCACGGCGTGGATGTGGACAGGCCGGGGAAGGACAGCCACCGCCACCGGCAGGCCGGGGCGAACCAGGTGATCCTCGCCTCCTCCGCCCGCTGGGCGCTGATGACCGAGCTGAGGGGCGAGCCGGAGCCGCCGCTGGAAGCGCTGGTCGCGAAGCTCGATCCGGTCGATCTGGTGATCGTGGAGGGCTACAAGCGCGACCGGCACCCCAAGATAGAGGCCTGGCGCGCGGAGACCGGCCAGCCCCTGATCGCCCGCGAGGACGAGACGGTGCGCGCCATCGCGACCACCGCGCCCCTCGAGGCGCTGGGACCGGACCGGCCGGACCTGCCCGTGATCGCGCTCGACGACGTTGCCGCGATTGCGGACTTCCTCCTCGCCGATGTGGGGCTTGCGGCGCGTGGTGCTGCTGAGTGAGAATGCCTTCCATTCAGCGGCAGGGAGGACAGCGCGATGGATGACTGCTACGCGCTTCCCCAGGGCACCGAGTGGACACCGGTCGATACCGCTCTCGAGCGTCTGCGCCTCTCTCTCGGCCCCGTAACGCCCTATGAGGAAGTGCCGCTGGCAGAGGCTGCGGGCCGGGTCCTGGCGCTGCCGGCCATCGCGTTGCGCGCAAACCCGCCCGCGGCGAATTCGGCCGTGGATGGGTATGCCTTTCTCTGGGATGGCCTGCCTGATGCGGATGCGAGCGGGGCCGTGCGGTTGCCGCTGGCGGAGGGGCGGGCGGCGGCGGGCCACCCCGCGCCCGATCCGCTCGTGCCGGGCCAAGCGCTCCGCATTCTGACCGGGGCGGAACTGCCAGCAGGCGCCGACACGGTGGTGCTGCAGGAGGACTGCGCGCTCGAGGGCGCCGCCCTCCGGTTTCGTCCGCCAGGCAAGGCCGGCGCGAACCGTCGCAAGGCCGGGGAGGATGCGGCGGAGGGCGATGTGTTGCTGCAGCCGGGCCGCCGCCTCGGGCCGCAGGATCTCGCGCGCCTTGCCGTCGCGGGGATCTCGACGGTTGGTGTGCGCCGGCGGCTCCGCGTCGCCGTGCTGTCGACAGGGGATGAGCTGATCCAGCCCG
>JBCBHB010000245.1:0-5088 GCA_038526025.1 Pseudomonadota bacterium | reverse complement strand
GATCGTGCCAATGTTAACATGCGGCTTGTTACGCTCGAACTTCGCCTTCGCCATTGCCTTGCCTCTCCGTCTGAAAAGCGTTCTCGGGGGGGTGGCCCCCGCGCATCCGGCAGGGCGCATACAGGAGCACCCGCCCTGCATCAAGTCGCGAATTGGCAATAGCCGCCCGGTTGCCGGGAACCGGCACCGCTTGAAGGCGAAATGCGGGGGCGCTAAGGCGTCGCGACCCAGTTTCTCGCGCAAAGGCTGACATCATGACCGGATCGCCGCTCTCGCCCAAGGGCACCTCCAATCGCCGGCTCTCGTCATCGGCCCTTCTGGTCGCGGCGAGCGTGGCGATGGCGGGCGGACCGCTCGCTGCCGCGGGGGCGGAGACCGAGTTGAACTTCGCGCATTTCATGCCCGTCGAAAGCTGGCAGAACAAAGCGCTGTTCAGTGCCTGGGAAGCGGCGGTAGAAGAACGCGCGGGCGGCGCGGTCGAGGTCACCGTCTATCCCGCTCAAACGCTCGGGCGCGCGCCGGACGGGTACGACAACGCACGCGATGGCATCGCCGATATTGCCTGGACCGTGCAGGGCTACACGGCCGGGCGCTTTCCGCTGAGCCAGGTCGTGGAACTGCCGGGTCTCTTCGAGCGTGCCGAGATCGGCTCCTGCGCCTTCCAGAAGCTCTACGACACGGGCGCGCTCGACGCCGAGTATGCGGACACGCATGTTCTCTTCGTCCACACCCACGGTGCGGGGCATATCCATACGGGCGACACGGCCGTCACCACCCTCGATGACCTGGCAGGGCTCAAGCTTCGTCGTCCGACCGCGGTCATCGGCAAGCTGCTCGAGGAGCTTGGCGCAGAGCCCGTGGGCATGCCCGCGCCACGGATCTACGAGGCGGCCGAGCGCGGCACGATCGACGGCTTCTTGCTGCCCTGGGAGGCCGTGAGCGGGTTTCGTGCGGATGAAGTCGCGGACCATCACACGGAGTTCGGCTTCTACGCGCTCGCCTTCGTGGCCACGATGAACAAGCGAACCTACGAAAGCCTGCCCGCCGAGGCCCGCGCCGCCATCGATGCCGAGAGCGGCATGAAATGGGCCCTCGCAGCCGGGCGTGGCTACGACAAGGGCGATGCGGATGCCCGCCCCGGCATCCTCGAGAACGGGACGCTGCATACCATCGAGGGCGACGAGCGGGCGAAATGGGAAGCCGCGGCTGCACGGGCCACCGAAGCCTATTTGGAAGAGCTCGAAGCGGCCAGCCTGCCAGGCCGCGCGACCTACGCGGCAGTGCAGGGCTTCGTGGAGGAGTGCCGCAGCGAGCTCGGCGGCTGAGCCGGTCCCGGCGCACGTCGTGGCCCGCCTTGTCCGGCTGACGGACGCGCTCTCCGCGCTCGCCCTCGCATTGCTGCTCGGCGTGGTTGCGGGAAGCGTCGCGACACGGGCGCTCTACGATGCCACGGGCGGTAGCGTGAACCTTCTGGTGCCAGGCGCCATCGAGCTTGCAGGGCTCGCACTGTCGCTGATGGTGTTCGCGGCGTTGCCAGGGGCCGCGCTACGCGGCCTCGCGCGGGTCGACATCCTGCTGGAACGCCTGCCGTTGCGCCTTTCTCGACCGCTCAGCAGGCTCTGGGACCTCGCTCTCGCCGCCGCAGCGGGGCTCCTTGCCTGGCTGCTGGTGGGGCGCGCGACGGTTGAGCTGCGCGCCGGGCATCTGAGCCAGGACCTCGGCTGGCTGCTCTGGCCCTTCACGGCCTTCGCAGCCATGGCCGCTCTTCTCCTGATGCTGGCCGCCCTCTGGCGATGCCTGCGCCAGAGCGGCGCGGAGGGGGGCGGGGCAGGACGGGGCGGGGCAGAACGGGGCGACGCACCATGAGCCCGGAAGGCGTAGGCCTCGCCGGGCTCGCCCTGATGGCCGTTCTGCTGGCGCTCGGCTGCCCGGTGGGGCTGGCGATGATTGCCGTGGGGCTCGGGGGCTTCGCGCTCCTCATCGGGCCGGAGCCAGCACTCCGCATCCTCGAGCGTGCGGCACTGGAGACGGCGGGCAACCCGGGCTTCACGGTCATCCCGCTCTTCATACTCATGGGCGCCCTCGTCGCCCGCGCGGGCATCGGGCGCGACCTCTTCCAGGCGGCGCGGCGGCTCTCGGGCGGGCGACCGGTGGGGATGGCGCTTGCCGGCCTCGGCGCGAGCGCCGGCTTTGCCGCAGCCTCAGGCTCGTCGCTCGCGACAGCCTCGGCCATGGCGCGCGCGGCACTCCCCGAAATGCGCTCGGCCGGGACGGATCCGAGGCTCGCCGCAGGCGTGATCGCGGCGGGCGGCACGCTCGGCATCATGATCCCGCCCTCCATCGCCCTGCTGCTCTACGCGCTCGTCATGGAGCAGTCGGTCGGGGCCATGTTCCTGGCGGGTATCGTCCCGGGGCTCCTGGGCCTGCTGCTCTACGCCATCGCGGCGCTGGTGGCAGGGCGTGTCTGGCAGCCGGCACGCCTGGCGCCGCAGGCGCAAGGGACGGAAGGCGGCGGGCGCGGCGCCATGGCGGCCCTGGCCCTGTTCGCCTTCGTGATGGGGGGGATCTACACCGGGCTCTTCACGCCCACTGAGGCGGCAGGGGCCGGGGCCGCTCTCGCGCTCCTGCTCGCGCTCGCGCGCGGCCTTCGGTTCGCCGAGATCCACCGCGCCTTCGCCGAGACGGTCACGCTCTCCGCCACGCTCTTCGTCATCCTGATCGGTGCGGAAGCCTTCGGCTACTTTCTCAGCGTCTCCCGCCTCGCACCGGCCCTGGAGGACTGGGTAGCGGCAGCGGGCATCGGACCCTACGGCCTGATCTGCGCGATCCTTCTGTTCTACCTGCTGCTTGGCTGTCTGATGGACAGCCTGGCGATGATCCTCCTGACCGTCCCGATCTTCGCCCCGCTGGCAGCTGCAGCGGGTTTCGACCCCATCTGGTTCGGCATCCTGGCAGTCACGGCCGTGGAGGTGGGCCTCATCACCCCGCCGGTCGGCCTCAACCTCTTCGTGGTGCGGGCCGCCGCAACGGATCTGCCGCTCGGCACGATCTGGCGGGGTGTGCTGCCCTTCGTGTTGGCCGATATCGCTCGGCTGGCCCTGCTGCTCGCCCTGCCAGGGCTCGCACTCTGGCTGCCCGCGCTGCTGCACCGGTAATCGCGCGACGAACCCAGCGGCATCCCGGCTTGTCGCCGGGATACTTTCTTGTGGGCATGGCGCCGCGGGTGCTGGCGACAGCATCGACGATCGGCAGAGAAAGAAGCTCAGCCGCCGGAGAGGGCCCGCACGCGCTCCTGCAGGTCGGGCGCGCTATGGCCAAGCTCGTAGGCGCGCAGGAAGTCTGCCGCTGCGGCTTCATCCTCACCCGCCGCTTCGAGGTAAAGACCCCGCGCGTAGCGGGCGCCGCCCCATTCCGGGGCCAGGAGCACGGCGCGATCGAAATCGTTGCGTGCGGCCGCAATCCCGTTGGCGGCGCGCGCCTCGGCACGCCCGAGCCATGCCGCAGGGTCCCGGGGGCGCCGGGCGATGACGGCGGAGAAATCCTGTTCCGCCTCGCGCCACCGGCTGAGCACCGCGAGGACACGGGCCCGTTCGAAATAACTCGCTTCCCAGTCCGGTTCGCGTTCGATTGCCGCCGTGTAGTCGGCCAATGCCGCATCGTAGCTGCCCGCCTCGGCCTGCAGGCGCGCCCGCGCGAGATAGGGGCCGGCGGCCGAGGGCTCGACCGCGATGGCCTGCCCGTAGCTCGATGCAGCGTCGGAGATCCTCCCCTGTGCGGCGAGCGCGAGCCCCCGGCTCACCCAGGCCGCTGCCATACGGGGCGAAAGGGTCACTGCCTCGTCGAAATGCCCTTCGGCCTGGACCGCGCGCCCCATATCGAGAGCGGCAACACCGGCATTGTAGTGCACTGCCGCCCGCCCCTGGGCCCCGAGACGTCCATCATCCGCCTTGAGCGCCTCCTCGCAGAGCCGCAGGAGATTGCGCGGGGAGGCTTTCAACCCGGAACAGTCGTCGACCAGACCGCTGAGCCGATCCGCCATGGCCGGCCCGACCGGGAGAGCCACTGTGAGAAAGATCGCGGCGCCGAGCGCGACGGCGCGGTAGAGCGAGCACCACGCTGTGCCCGCCTTCCCCCGCACCGCTCTCGGCGAAAACCCGTTCATGCCACGTCTCATACCGTTCATCGCGCCATCCTGGCCCGCCGCTGCGCTACCGGCGCCACCCTGCACCGCTTGCCACCGCGAGGGAAAGGGACAACTCTGCCTCAGCACCCCCAGGCGGAGACCGATGCCGCACTCACCCGGCCTTCCGGCGAAGGTTCGGCTCAGCGCCGAGACCGTCGCAGTTCTCTGGATCCTCGTCTCCGTGGCCGGCGCGACGGGGATGACCATCGGCGTGCGCCAGGTGACCGAGGACATCCACAGCGTGATGCTCGCCTTCCTGCGCTCTGCGCTCGGCATGCTCGGCGTGCTGCCGCTTCTGCTGGGCTTCGGTAAAGGGGGCGGCGCGCCCTTCCGCTTCACGGCTTGGCCGCTGCACCTGCTGCGCGGGCTCGTGATGGTGGGGGCGCTCAACTTCGGCTTCTACGCCATCGGCAACCTGCCGCTCGCAACATCGACGGTCCTCTTCTTCATGGCGCCCGTCTTCGCCACGCTCTTCGCGATGGCGCTGTTGGGCGAAGCGGTCGGGCCACGGCGCTGGGGCGCAATGGCAGCGGGGTTCTTCGGCGCTGTGCTGATCCTGCGACCCGAGGCAGGGGCGATCGAGCCGGCGATGATCTTCGCCCTCGCCTCCTCCATGTGTTTCGCGGCCGCCCTGATCCTCGGCCGGATGGCGAGTGACCGCGACGGCGCGAACGCCGTCTTCGTCAGTTCCTCCCTGGTGGTTGGCGTCGCCACGCTGCCGCCGGCGCTCTTTTTCTGGGAGATCCCGGTCAGTCCGCTCACCTGGGGGCTGATCGGCCTCATCGTGCTGTCTTCCTCCCTCCGTACTTTTGCCGATATCAAAGCCTATTCGGTGGGAGATGCGGGTTTTCTTGCCCCCAGGTGAGCGGACTGACCGGGATCTCCCAGAAAAAGAGCGCCGGCGG
>JBCBHB010000244.1:0-5093 GCA_038526025.1 Pseudomonadota bacterium | reverse complement strand
GGCTGCACGAGGCGTGGAACAAAGCGCCCCTTCATAACAATCGCAGCATAACCTTGGAGGTTGGTATGTTCGACGCCGATCGCGATCAGGCGCCCCACAAAGCGACCCCGAAGGCCGGCCGTGTGCCCGCCGTTCGTACCGATAAGTCAAACCGCGAAAGCTGTGCGGCCCGCCGTTGGGTAGCCGCTCGTCGCGCGAGCCGGAGCGCCCTGCCCCCGCGCAAGCTGCCGGCCTATCAGAGCGCCTGACGCTCTTTCCTGATCGAATGCCCGGGGGGCGGTGCAGCGTGGCTGCGCCGCCCCTCTCGCTTCAGGGTGTCATCACGCGGCCGCCTTCGCGTCCTTCGCGATCTTGGCAAGGTCGCGCGCGATGGCGAAAGCGCCCTTGAGCTTGGACTCGTCATCCGACCAGTCCCGACGGATCACCAGCCGCGTGTCCTTCACCTTCGCGAGCCCGTTCTGCCCGGCGAGGTAATCGGCGAGACCCGCAGGGTTGTCGAACCGGTCGTTCCGGAACTGGATGGTCGCCCCCTTCGGCCCCGCATCGAGCTTCTGGATCCCCGCGCGCCGGCACATGGACTTTACGCGCACCACCCGCAGCAGCGTCTCCACCTCGCGCGGCGGCTTGCCGAAGCGGTCGTGCAGCTCTGCCGCAAAACCCTCAAGCTCCTGCCGCGTCTCGAGATCCGAAAGCCGGCGGTAGAGGCCGAGGCGCACATCGAGGTCCGACACATAGTCGTCCGGGATCAGAACCGGCACGCCCAGATTGATCTGCGGCGCCCAGGTCTCGTCATCCATGGCCACACCCGCCTCGCCAGAGCGGAGCTTGGCAATCGCCTCCTCCAGCATGTCCTGGTAGAGTTCGTAGCCGACCTCCTTGATATGGCCGGACTGTTCCTCTCCCAGCAGGTTCCCGGCCCCACGAAGGTCCAGGTCGTGGCTCGCAAGCGTAAAGCCCGCGCCCAAACTATCCAACGATCCCAGCACCTTCAGCCGCTTCTCTGCCTGCGCGGTCATCGGCTTGCGCGGCTCCGTGGTGAAGTACGCATAGGCACGCAGCTTCGAGCGGCCGACCCTGCCACGGATCTGGTAGAGTTGCGCCAAACCGAACATGTCCGCGCGGTGCACGATCAACGTGTTGGCCGACGGAATATCCAGCCCGCTCTCCACGATGGTGGTGGCCAACAGCACGTCGTAGGCGCCGTCGTAGAACGCGTTCATGCGCTCGTCGAGCTGGCCCGCTGCCATCTGCCCATGCGCGGTTATGTATTTGACTTCAGGTACTTGCTCGCGAAGGAAGGCCTCGGCCTCCGGCAGGTCCTTGATGCGGGGGACGACGAAGAAGGACTGGCCGCCGCGGTAATGCTCCCGCAGCAAGGCCTCGCGAACGGTCACCTCGTCGAAAGGCGCGATGTAGGTGCGCACGGCAAGCCGGTCGACCGGCGGCGTTGCGATCACGGAGAGCTCGCGCACGCCCGACATCGCGAGCTGCAGCGTGCGCGGAATGGGCGTTGCGGTCATGGTCAACACATGCACATCCGTCCGCAACTGCTTCAGCCGCTCCTTATGCGCCACGCCGAAATGCTGTTCCTCGTCAATGACTAAGAGGCCGAGATTGCAGAACTTGATGTTCTTCGCCAGCAGGGCGTGGGTGCCCACGACCACGGCGATCTCGCCCGCTTCCAGCCCCTTCTTGGTCTCCGCCGCCTCCTTCGCGCCAACGAAGCGGGAGAGCTGGCGGACGCGCAGGCCGGTACCGCGGAAGCGCTCCGTGAACTCCTTGGCATGCTGGCGGGCGAGGAGCGTGGTGGGGCAGACAACGGCCACCTGCATGCCCGATGCCGCCGCCACATAGGCCGCGCGCAGGGCCACCTCGGTCTTGCCGAAGCCCACATCGCCGCAGATCAGCCGGTCCATCGGCCGGCCCTTCCCGAAATCATCCAGCACCGCTTCGATGGAACGAAGCTGGTCGTCGGTCTCGGTATAGGGGAAGCCCGCGCAGAATTGGGCGTATCCGCCCGGATCGGGCTCCAGCTCGTCCGCCCGGCGCAGCATCCGCTCGGCCGCGACATTGATGAGCTTCTCCGCCATCTCGCGGATCCGCTCCTTCATCTTGGCCTTTTTGGCCTGCCAGGCACCCCCGCCGAGACGGTCGAGCTCGCCCGTCTCCTGCCCGTAGCGGCTCAGGAGCTCGATGTTCTCGACTGGAAGGTAAAGCTTTGACTGCGCTGCATATTCGAGCGCGAGGCATTCGTGGGGCGAGCCGCCGGCGGTCACGGTCTCGAGCCCGAGATACCGGCCGATGCCATGGTCGAGATGCACCACGAGATCGCCCGCCATCAGGCTTTGCGCCTCGGTCAGGAAGTTCTCGGCGCGCCGGTTGCGCTTGCCGCGGCGGATGAGCCGGTCGCCCAGCACGTCCTGTTCGGCGATCACCGTGCCCTCGCGCGCCTGGAAGCCCTGCTCCAGCGGCCAGACCATGAGGTTGAGCCCGATTTTCACGTCTCGCCAGCGGCTTGCGAGCATTACCTCATCGAAGCCCTGGTCTCCGAGAAGGCCCTGCAGCCGGTCTCGTGCGCCCTCGGAGTAGCTCGCCAGCACCACGGGTCCTTCCCGCAGGCGCGCGCGGATATGATCCGCAAGCGCGCCGAAAAGGTTGCCGCCTTCCTGCTGGCGCTCCGGTGCGAAGGATCGGCCCTGGCGGCCGCCGGCGTCGATCACGCCGGGTCCTGTCGGCACCTTGTGGGGCGTGAAGGCGTGCACGGTGCGCCCGTGGAGCGCGGCGGCCCAGACGGCTTCGTCCAGGTAGAGCAGCTCCGGCGGACAGGGGCGCACGGGTGTCGTGGCGCTGGTCGCCATCTTCCCGGCGTCCACCCGCGCGCCATAGTGGTCCTGAATCATCTCCGCCCGGGCGGCCAGCGCCTGGTCGATCTGCGCATCGAGCGCAACGGGCGCGCCGGGCAGGTAGTCGAACAGCGTTTCCAGCCCTTCGTGGAAGAGCGGCAGCCAGTGCTCCATGCCCTGGTGCTTTCGACCCTCGCTGACGGCGGTGTAGAGCGGATCGTCGAGCCTCGGTGCGCCGAAGAGCTCGCGGTAGCGGCTGCGGAAGCGCTGGATGGAGGCTTCGTCGAGGATCACCTCTGAGGCGGGCGCGAAGGCAAGGCGCTTGACTTTGGCGATGGTACGCTGCGTCGAGGCATCGAAGCGCCGGGCGCTCTCCAGCACATCCCCGAAAAAGTCGAGCCGCACCGGGTTCTTCGAGCCCGGCGGAAAGATGTCGATGATCCCGCCGCGTACCGCGTAGTCCCCATGCTCGGTCACGGTCGTGGCGCGGTTGAAACCCATGCGGGTGAGCCAGGCGGTCAGATCCTCGACCACGACGCGATGCCCTGCCCGCGCCGAGAAGCTTGCGGCGCGCAGGGTCTCGCGCGGCGGCACCTTCTGGGTGGCGGCGTTCAGCGTTGTGACAATGACCGCCGGCACCTCAGGCGGCTGCCCGGCAAGGCGCGCAAGGGTCGACATCCGCTCGGCGGCGAGATCGGGGTTCGGGGAGACACGGTCGTAAGGCAAACAGTCCCAGGCCGGGAAGCCGAAGACCGGCAGGGACGGCGCCCATATGGCCAACGCATCGCGCAACGCCGCCGCCCGCGCATCGTCCCGCGCCACATGGATCACCGGCCCGCCTGCCCTCTCGGCCAGGTCGGCGACGCGCTTCGCGTCATAGCCCTCGGGCGCCCCACCCACGGTGACGCGTCCCGCCCGCAAGGGCTCCGCTTTGTTCACGGCTTTTTCCACGGCCGCGGAGGTAGCCCGCCCCGCCGCCGCCCGCAACCCGGCGAAACCCCTGAAAACCAGCTTTTCCTCTCGCGACCGCATGGAGCCACCTGGCGCGCCCAGATGCGCCGCCATTGTGCGTTGCATCATAACCAACGGCGCAGCATGATCGCGCGATGAACACTTCCGGCGGATCGCTGCGGATCATTGTCGTCGAGCCCGACCCGGAGCGCGCGCATCAATTCGTGGACGCGCTGCGCGGGGCCGGCGACTTCGACGTCACCGTGATCGGCGAGACCTCCGCCCTGTCGCGCCGTATCATGGAGCTCGACCCCGATGTGGTGCTGATCGACATTGCCAATCCGAGCCGAGACAGCCTTGAAGAGCTGACCATCGCCGCAGCCCCCACGGAACGCGCCGTGGCGATGTTCGTCGACCGGTCGGACGATGCGCTCACGACCGCGGCGGTTGAGGCCGGCATCAGTGCCTATGTGGTTGACGGTCTTCGGCCCGAGCGCATCAAACCGGTGCTCGATGCGGCCATTGCGCGCTTCAAGATGGTGAGCCGGATGCGGCGCGAACTGGAGGCGACCAAGGCGGCGCTGGCCGAGCGCAAGACCATCGACCGGGCGAAGGGACTGCTGATGGCAGCGCGCGGCGTGGGAGAGGACGAGGCCTACACCCTCCTCCGACGCACAGCGATGGACCAGGGCAAGCGCATCGCCGAAGTGGCCGCAGCCATCGTCACCGCCGCCGAGCTGCTGAAGTGATGGACAAGCTCGACATCGGATACATCCCGCTGGTGGATGCGGCGCCGCTGCTCGTGGCGGCGGAGATTGGTTTCGCCGAGGAGGAGGGCCTGCAGCTCGTCCTCCACCGCGAACCCTCCTGGTCCACGATCCGGGACCGTCTGGCCTTCGGGCAGCTGCACGCCGCGCATATGCTGGCGCCCATTCCGGTTGCCATGTCGATGGGCCTCGGTGGCTTGCCCCTTCCCGTGGATGCGCTCCAGGTTCTCTCGGTCAACGGCACGGTGATCGGTGTCAGCCGGCCGCTGGCGGCGCGCATGCGGGAGCGGGGCGTGCCGAGCGATATCATGGCCGCGGCTGCCGTCGGCCGGGCGCTGATCGAAGCCTGCCCACGGCCGCTGAAGGTGGGCGTGCCCTTCCCGTTCTCGATGCATGCGGAGCTTCTCTACTACTGGCTGGGCGCCCTGGGCCTTCACGCGCCGCAGGAGCTCGTGGTGCGGACCGTGCCCCCACCGCGCATGGCCGAAGCGATGGAAGCAGGCGAGATCGACGCGTTCTGCGTGGGCGAGCC
>JBCBHB010000243.1:0-5093 GCA_038526025.1 Pseudomonadota bacterium | reverse complement strand
CTCGAGATCCACGAGTTCTACGGGCAGACCGAGTGCAACCTCGTGCTCGGGAACTGTGCCGCGCTTGCGCCGATCCGCCCGGGTGCGATGGGGCGGCCCTTCCCGGGCTCCGAGGTTGCGGTGCTGGGCGACGACGGCACCCCCCTGCCGGCGGGAGAGACCGGTGAGATCGCCGTTCGCCGGGGCGATGCCGCCATGTTCCTCGAATACTGGAACCAGCCGGAGAAGACCGCCGCCAAGTTCCGTGGGGACTGGATGCTGACGGGCGATGAGGGTTTGGTGGACGAGGACGGCTACTTCCACTTCGCCGCCCGGGCGGACGATGTGATCACCTCCGCCGGCTACCGCATCGGGCCCACGGAGATCGAGAATTGCCTTTCCGGCCATCCATCAGTTTCTCTCGCTGCGGTCGTAGGAGTTCCCGACGAGCTGCGTACAGAGATCGTGAAGGCATTCGTGACGCTGCAGGGCGGGGCGGAACCGAGCGCGGCGCTGGCGGAGGAGTTGAAGGCGCTCGTGAAGGCTCGGGTCAGCCCGCATGTGGCGCCGCGGGAGATCGCCTTCATCGAGCAGATGCCGACGACGGCGACAGGGAAGATCATGCGCCGGATGCTGCGGTCTGCTTGAATTCGTGGGAAATTATCCCACGTAAGCGTCGTCGCCGTTAGCAGCCCGTTGAGGTCTCTCCATGCGCGCCCCTCCCGTCGTCTCCGCCGCCGTCACCTCGGCTTTCCTCGTAGGCTGCTCCGTCTTCGGCGGCAAGGCGGCGGAAGAGCCGCCCTACACGCTCGAGAAGGTGGATGACGATATCGAGGTGCGCCGCTACGACCCGTTCACCGTGGCCGTCGCTGCTGTCGAAGGGCCGCGCGACGAGGCGCTGAACGAAGGGTTCCTGATGCTCTTCGACTACATCACCGGGGACAATGTGAGCGCCAGCGAGATCGCCATGACCGCGCCGGTGCTGACGGAGGGCGAGGGCGAGGAGATTGCCATGACCGCCCCGGTGCTGACCGAGCAGGTGCCGGCAGAAGGTGCCGAGGGCGCGGAGATTGCGATGACCGCCCCGGTGCTGACCGAAGGCGGCGAGGGGCAGAGCTGGCGCATCGTCTTCGTGCTGCCCGAGGGCATGACATCCGAGACCGCGCCGCGCCCCACCGGCGAAAACGTGACCATCGAGGATCGCCCGGGCCGCCGCGTCGCCATCAAACGCTACCCCGGCTTCAACACGCCCGAGAAGGCGGAGGCCAACCGCGTGGCACTCGAAGGCTGGCTCGCCGCCGAGGACATGGCGCATCTGGGAGATTGGCGCGTGGCGGGCTACCACCCGCCCTGGACCATCCCCTGGCTCCGCCGCTACGAGGTCTGGGTCACCCTCGAGTGACCCCTGAGCCCTGACCCGTGAGCCATGGGCCCTGACCCCGGCCCCGCTCTGCTCAGCCGGAGCTGTCCGTGCCCGTTGCGGCCGCGATGCCTACCGGGCGGGGGCGGGGAACGGGTACATCCCACGGGCGCTTGAGCTGGGCCAGGTACTCGCCGGAAGCACCGCCGCTCCGCCGCCCCTCGAGCCGGCCGTTCACGATCTGGTAGCTGCGCTGCGTGGTGCCATGGGCGAAGCGGAGCACGCCGTCCTTGTCGATCCGGCCCACGCGGCGGAACGCGCTCGCCGGCTGGTTCCAGGGCTCGTAGGGCGCGTGCATATCCATCATCTCCACGCGGCCATCGGCAGACACCTCGTAGATCAGGAGATCGTGGCACCACTTCCCGTCCCACGCGCCGTTGGTCCATTCGCCGAGGAACGCCGCGTAGGTGAAGGGCACATCGTCCGCCGGCTTCTTCACCTCCACATCGTCGAACAGCACCACGGTATAGCAATCGGACACCGTCCGATCGAAGGACCGCTCCGGCGCCTTGGCGCTCTCAACGGATTTCTCCGCGCCGAGGCAGCCTGCGAGCAGAGCGGAGAGCCCCGCCACAAAGCCGAGCCGTTTCAAGATCATGTGCACCTGTCCCCTTCTGGCCGCGTTGTCCGCAGCACCCCGAAAAGCCTACTCCACCGTGACCGATTTGGCGAGGTTTCGCGGCTGGTCGACATCCGTGCCCTTTGCCAGCGCCGTGTGGTAGGCGAGGAGCTGGACGGGCAGCGCATAGAGCACCGGCGCAAGCCAGGGCGCGACGCTCGGAAGGCGCACCGTACGCCAGGCCCCGTCTCCTGCTTCGCGGATCCCTTCCGCATCGCTCACCAGCACCACGCGGCCCCCGCGGGCCATCACTTCCTGCATGTTCGAGACGGTCTTGTCGAAGAGCCGGTCCTTCGGCGCGATCACGATGACGGGAGCGTTCTCGTCCACCAGTGCGATGGGCCCGTGCTTGAGCTCGCCCGAGGCGTAGCCCTCCGCATGGATGTAGCTGATCTCCTTCAGCTTCAGCGCTCCCTCGAGCGCCATGGGATAGAGCGGCCCGCGGCCGAAATAGAGGGCATGGGAGGCGCTCGCCAGCTCCTGCGCGATGGCGGCGATGCCCTCCTCGGTGCCGAGGGTCTCCGTCATCAGCCGGGGCAGCTCGTTGAGCTCGGCCACCTTCGCCGCCTCGTCGGCCGCCGAAAGCCAGCCGCGCTCCCGCCCGGCCAGAACGGCGGCCGCCGCGAGGGTGACGAGCTGGGCGGTGAAGGCCTTGGTGGAGGCGACCCCGATCTCCGGCCCCGCCATGATCGGCAGCACGTAATCCGCCTCCCGCGCGATGGAGCTCTCGAGCGCGTTCACCACGGCCGCGGTGGCGATCAGCCGGGGCTTGGCGTGGCGCAGCGCGGCGAGCGTATCGGCGGTCTCACCGGACTGGCTGATGAAGAGCCCGCCCTCGCGCCCGCTGAGCGGATGCTCGCGGTACCGAAACTCCGAGGCGACATCCGCCTCGCAGGGCAGCCCCGCCAGCCCCTCGAACCAGTACTTCGCCACCTGGCCGGCGAGCGAGGCGGTGCCGCAGCCCACCAGCATCAACCGGCTCATCATCCCCCAGGGCAGGTCGTCGGCCGGCGAGGCGACGCGGTCCAGCGTGCGGGCGATGTGGCGTGCGAGGACAAGGCCCATCACGGCCGGCTGCTCGTGGATCTCCTTCAGCATGTAGTGCCGGAAGGGCCCTTTCTCGGTCAGCGAGGGGTCGATGGCGACGCGGCGGCGGTCCCGCGCCACGGGGCGGTCCTCCGCATCGAAGATCTCCGCGCCCATGCGGCGGACCACGGCGTAGTCCCCCTCCTCCAGATAGGTGATCTCGTCGGTCATCGGGCTCAGCGCCATGGCGTCGGAGCCGACGAACATCTCGTCCTCGCCCCAGCCGAGCGCGAGGGGGGAACCGCGGCGCGCGGCAATCATCAGGTCTGGCTCGTTCTCGAAGAGAAAGAGCAAGGCGAAGCTGCCCTCGAGGTGCGGCAGCACGGCGCGTACGGCTGCCACCGGCCCGTCGCCGGCCGCCATGCGATGGGCGACGAGCTGTGCGACCACTTCCGTGTCCGTCTCGGTCTCGCAGGTGATGCCGTCCGCCGTCAGGCCCTCGCGCAGCGCGCGGAAGTTCTCGATGATCCCGTTATGGACGAGATGGACGGGACCGGCCGCATGCGGGTGCGCGTTGAGGACGGTCGGCGCGCCATGCGTCGCCCAGCGGGTATGGCCGATCCCAGCGGTGCCATGCACCGGCTCCTCGCCCAGCAGGTCCCGCAACGCCTTCAGCTTGCCCACGGCGCGCCGGCGTTCCGGCTTGCCGTTCGAAAGGGTGGTCACGCCCGCGCTGTCGTAGCCGCGGTACTCGAGCCGTCGCAACGCGTCGAGGAGGCGCGAGGCCGCGTCGAGCTGGCCGAGCACGCCGATAATGCCGCACATGAAGAGTTACTCCGGTGTTCTTTCGCTGCTCGTTCTGGGTTCCGCCACCCGGTTCTCGACCCGGGTTATTCGGCGGCTTTCTTTGCCTTGCGCCCCGCCAGCATGCGGCGGAGGAGGGAGGCGCGGCCGGGCTTCGTCACCTGGCGCGCGCGGGCGATGGCGAGGGCGTCCTCCGGCACGTCATCGGTGATCACCGCGCCGGTGGCGACATAGGCGCCATCGCCCACCTTCACGGGGGCGATCAGCGCGCTGCCGGTGCCGATGAACGCCTCGCGGCCGATCTCGGTCCGGTGCTTGTCCACGCCATCATAGTTGCAGGTGATGGTGCCGGCGCCGATATTCGTCTTTGCGCCGATGCTCGCATCGCCCAGGTAGCTGAGATGGCCGGCCTTCGCGCCGGGTCCGAAATCGGCGTTCTTCATCTCGACGAAGTTGCCCACCTGGGCGCCGGGGCCGATCTCCGTGCCGCCGCGCAGCCGCGCGAAAGGGCCAACGCTTGCGCCCGAGCCGATCATCGTATGCTCGATATGGCAGAAGGGGCGCACCGTGCCCTGCCGGCAAACCCGCGCGCCCGGGCCGAAGACCACATTGGCGCCGATCCAGCAGTCCTGCTCCAGCACCGTGTCGTGGGAGAGGATCACGCTCGCCGGGTCCTGCATCGTCGCGCCCGCCCGCATGGCGGCGAGCCGCGCCCGCTCCTGCCACAGCGCCTCGGCGCGGGCGAGCTGCGCGCGGTCGTTCACGCCCTGGGTCTCGCTCTCCGGGCAGAAGGCGGCGGCGACGCGGGCGCCCTCCGCCCTGGCAAGGCCCACGAGATCGGTCAGCAGCAGTTCACCCTGCGCGTTGTCGGGCGTCAGCCGGTCGAGAAGCGGGAGCATCAGCGCCGCATCGCCGGCCATCACCCCCGAGTTGCAGGCCGTGATCGCCCGCTCCGCGGCGTCCGCGTCCTTCTGCTCGACGATCCGCTCGAGCCCGCTGTCAGGCCCGATCACGAGCCGGCCATACCCCGTCGGATCCGCCGCCTCGAAGCCCAGCACCCGAAGCGGCGCTTCGGCTGAGAGCAGCGCGCGCAGCGTCTCCGCCCGAAGCAGCGGCGTGTCGCCGTATAGGACCAGCACATCGCCCTCGAACCCCTCCAGCGCTGGGGCCGCCTGCATCACCGCATGGCCCGTGCCGCGCCGCTCTGCCTGGTGGCAGATGGCGGGGGCGGGCGTGCCGAGGGCG
>JBCBHB010000242.1:0-5098 GCA_038526025.1 Pseudomonadota bacterium | reverse complement strand
TACCAGTCTCTCCGCTAACCTTGGGGCGGCGCGCTACGTGGTCGACGAGGCGGCCGAGGGTGAGACCGGTCTGCACTTGGCCGAGACGGGCGACTATGCGGCGATCGTGCTCGATCTCGGGCTCCCGCTGATCGATGGGCTAACGGTGCTCGAAAACTTCAGATCGCAGGGGGGCACGACGCCGGTGCTGGTGCTCACGGCGCGGGACCGTTGGCGCGACCGGGTTCTGGGCCTGCGTGCCGGGGCGGACGACTATCTTGGCAAGCCCTTCGAGACCGAGGAGCTGATCGCGCGGCTGGAAGCCCTGATCCGGCGGGCGAGAAGGCTTGCCCAGTCGCGCATCAGGGTGGGCGATCTCGAGATCGATCTCTCGAGCAGGAAGGTTACGCGCTCCGGAACGGCGATCGCCCTCAGCCCCAACGAATTTCGCGCGCTGACCTTTCTCGCGGTGAACCGCGGGCGCGTGGTCTCGAAGACCGAGCTCGCCGAGCATGTCTACGACGAGGATACGGACCGGGCGCCCAATGTGGTGGAGGTGATGATCGGCCGGCTCCGGAAGAAGGTGGGGGCCGATATGATCGCGACGCAGCGGGGCCATGGCTACGTCATCACCTGAGCGTCGCCCCCCTTCGCTGCTGCGGCGGCTGCTGGTGGTGGCGACGCTGTGGTGCGTGCTGGCGCTGTCGGTCGCAGGCGTGGTGCTGGTGGGCCTCTTCCGGGAGCATCTGGTGCGCGAGGCGGATGCGGGGCTCCGGGAGGATCTCGTGGAACTCGTGGCACGCGCGCGGGTGGACCGGGACGGCGCTTTGCGGTTGGGCGGCGGGCTGCCGGGGGCGCGTTTTCAGCGGCCGTTCTCCGGCTGGGCATGGCAGGTAAGGCGGGGGGAGGCGGTGCTGGCACAGTCGCCCTCGCTCGGCCCCCTCGGCCCCGGTGGAAGCGCAGTGCTTGCGGCGCCGCCCGGCGAGATTGGTCTCTTCGAGGACAGTCTGGGCCAGCGGCTGCGGGGGCTCGCGCGGAGTGTGGCGCCACGCTTCCAGCCCGAGCGGCTGACCTTCGTGGTCGCCCGCCCGCAGGGCGAGATCGACCGTGCCGTGGCGCAGTTCTCGCAGAGTGTGCTCATCGCCCTGTCGGTCCTCGGTCTCGGTCTCGTCGGCACCGCGGTTGCCGCGCTGAGGATCGCCCTGCGCCCGCTGCGCGATCTGACGGCGGAGATTGCGCGGATGCGTGCCGGGGAGGCGCCCGCCCCGCGCGCCTGGCCACGGGAGGTCGCACCGATCGTCGCGGAGCTCGATGCGCTGCGCGAGCAGACCGACCGGCTGATCCTGCGTGCGCGCGGCCTGGCGGCGGACCTCGCGCATGCGATCAAGACGCCGCTCTCTGTCATCCGCCAGCAGGCCGATGCGCTGCCGGAGGCAGAGGGTACGCGGCTCACCCGGCAGGCCGACCGCATCGGCCTTTCGCTCGAGCGCTACCTCGGGCGCAGCGCCGCGGGACCCACCGTCTATGCCCGGGTCGATGTCGCGGGCTGTGTTGCGGACCTCGCCTATGCCATCGCCCGCACGCGCGCCGAGGCAGGGCTGGCGATCGAGGAGCGGATCCCGCCGGGCACGATTTTCCGTGGCGAGGAGACGGATCTCTACCAGATGCTCGGCAACCCGCTCGACAATGCCGGAAAATGGGCGGCTTCGCGGATCCGGGTGAGCGCGTGGGAGGAGGGCGGCCACCTCCATCTCTGCGTCGAGGACGATGGGCCGGGCATTGCGCCAGCGGAGCGGGAAGCCATCCTCGAACGCGGGCGCCGGCTCGACGAGACGGTGCCGGGCCATGGCCTAGGGCTGGCCATCCTCGACGATCTTGTCTCCCTCTACGGTGGCGAGCTTCGCCTTGGGGAGAGCGGCCTTGGCGGCCTTTCCGTGCGCATCCAGCTGCCCATGCACGGGGAGGGCGCCCCAGCCAAAAGGCCAGCAGCCAAGGCCCTGTAGGCGGCCGAGATTCGCATGGACGCGCCGCCGGTCCATCAGCAGCAGCGCGAGGAGAAGCCGCTTCAAGGCCTGCCGGCGCTTCGCCCGGAAATCGACCGTGATGCCGTGCTTGCTCGCGACGTAGCGCATCGAGAGCATGGTGTGGCGATTGTGCTGGCGGAGCGTGCGCGCCGGCAGCGTCTTGTCCGGCATCTTTTCGTGGGCCACCACGGCATCCGGCGTGAGACGCAGGCGCCACCCGTGGCTCCGCAACCGCATGCAGAGGTCATCGTCCTCCAGGTAGAGGAAGATCCGCTCATCGAAGCCGCCGACCGATCGGAACGCCGAGGTGCGGACCAGGAGCGCCGCGCCCGAGAGAAAGCCCACATCGCAGGCTTCGCTTGGCACCTGATCGAATGTCAGCGCCTTCTGAAGGTCGAGTTGCCCGTTCCTGCGGGGCAGGCCCACGCGCCCGGCGGAGGAGAGGAGGGGGCCGGTCGCCGCAAGGTCCGGGTTCTCAGAGAGCTCGGCGACCATGCGTTCGAGCGTTCCGGGCTTCAGGCGGGCATCGGGGTTCAGGAACAGGATGTACGGCGTATCGGCCAGTGCGGCCCCCTGATTGCACGCCGTGCCGAAACCGAGATTGCGGGCGTTCTCAAGAACGATTGCCCCGGCCGCTGCCGCCAGGTGGCCCGAACGGTCGTGGCCTGCATTGTCCACAACGATGGTCTGAAGCGTTGTGGGGATGGAGGCCAGGGCGTCCGGCAGGACGCGCTCGCTGCGGTAGGTGACGATGACCACGCATACCAGCCGGTCGAGCCCCGCGAACACCGCATCGGCGGGCTCCTGTCTCACGGCCAGGCCGGCCGTGCCAGAACATGCGGCGGCGCTACGCATCGTGGTCCGAACCGGGCACGGCGTTGAGCGGCGCACGGCAAATGGCGTCTAGCATGGCGCTCCTGTCCCTCTTCGTCGCCAGCCTCACCTCTCCCATGAAGCGCTCAACGCATTCGGACGCCGCAGGTTGCGGGTCTGACCCCAACTCTGCACGGATATCTGCGCACTGTGGCTGCTGACCATGGTGAGAGTTCTATCTCTCTACGGACATTAATGCTTCTGGTCGAGCCCCTGCGCAGGGCAGAACCCCCGGCGACTGGCGGAATTTTGCAGGGTGGGCATGGATTTGGTGGTGGTTTCGGCCATCCGACCGTGCCGGGTCGCCCTCACGGTCTGGCCCGGCGTGGCGATATCGGTTAACCCCTCGGGCCATCGGGCGTGGGCAACCGCGCTCCGGTCAGGCAGGCGTAATGGCGAGCGATGGTCGAGGACGGCGCGGGCAGCGGATCGCTGGCCCCCAGCGTCGCCGATAAAGAACCCACCGCCATTCGCGAGATGGGACAGGTTGGGACGCGCATCGACCGATGGGGTTCGTCAAGTCTTTCAAGCGGAGAGTCGCGTTGGTGCGGGGCGAGAAGCTGCCCTCGGCCATCACGATCTTCTTCGCCTCCAAGAAGAAGCGCCGGGATCTCGAGGTGGCGAAGTTCGGTGCCCTGCGCCAGCCTGCCGCCGCATCTGCCGGCAAGATCACGCTCTCGCAGGTCAAGTCCAAGTCCCCCTATCTCGATCTCGAGTGGTACGCTGCCGCCCACGCGCTGGCGGGGCCGCTGGAGGCGGTGCGCCATTACTCGAAACACGGGCTGACCCGGGCGCTGGCCCCCTGTGCGGCGATGGCAGCGGCGGACGGCCAGGCCCTGGCACCCTGGGCGGCTGAGTACTTCGTGCGGATCGGCGTGCCGCTGGGAGCGCCGGGGGAGAAGAAGCTCTCGCCAGACGACCCCAGCGCGCTGCGCCCGTTCTCGATCAAGAACACGGGGCGCAAACGCATCGCCGTTGTCTCCGCCATCTTCGGCGGGTTCGACAGGCTCCTTCCCGTCGACCCGGCCTGGACCAATCAGGCGGATTTCTACCTGTTCTCCGACCGCCGGTTCGAGACGTATTGGAGCTGGCAAGCGGTTCAGCCGAACTACCACAACGCCGATCCGCGCCGATCGGCCCGCTTCGTGAAGCTCCACCTGCCGACCTATTTCGCTGACTATGAGTGGGTGATCTGGGTCGATGGCAGCGTTCTCTTCTGCGTCGAGCCGTCTGCTGTGCTCGACGCGATCGATGCGGAGAACCTGGACTTCGCGACCTTCCAGCACCCGGACCGCAAGGGTCTCGTCTCCGAAGCGGCGGCCTGCATCCGCTTCAAGAAGGAGGAGCCGATGGTTCTGGTCGAGCATCTGGGCCGGCTGCAGCACCACCCCGCCTTCCGGACCGGGGCACTCTACGAAACGATGGCGATGGCCCTGCGCCCCGGTGCGCCTGCGGTGCGGACACTCTCGAATGCTTGGTGGCGGATGATGGCGCAGGGGTCGAAGCGGGATCAGCTCTCCCTGCCGCTCGCCATCGCCGAGGCGGAGGGGTTGCGCGTCGGTCATTTGCCGGACGACATCAACCGCTCGACGCTCTTCGCCCGCTCAACGCATATCAAGCGGGGATGACCATGGCCGCCAGCAGCTTCCGCCAGCCCGCCGACGTGATCGTGTGCGTCCATAACAGCCCGGAATTCGTCCGCCCCTGTCTCGCCTCGGTGCTGGAGACGCTCGGGGCGGGGGACCGGCTGATCATCGTGGACGACGGGTCGGCCGAGGAGACGCGGCTCATCTGCGAGGAGGCGCGGGAGAGCGCCCCCGAGCGCACGCTCCTGGTGCGGCGTGAGCAGGGCAGCGGCTTCTGCAAGGCGGCCAATGCGGGCCTGCGGGTCGCGACCGCGGAAACCATCATCCTTCTGAACAGCGATACGCTGGTGCTGGGCGACTGGCTCGACCGGATCGACGCCTGCATGGGCGCGAACCCGCAGATCGGGATCGTGGGGCCGCTCTCGAACGCCGGGGGCTGGCAGTCGATCCCCGAACTGCCGGGCCCGGACCAGCCCGATGCGCCGATCAGGCCGGAGCCTGAGGTGCTGCGCGCCGTCTACGGATACTGCCGGAGTTTCGGTGAGCGCTTCGAGTATCCGATCGTGGAGCAGATCAACGGCTTCTGCATCGCCCTCCGCAGGGCGGTCATCGAAACGGTGGGTGGCCTCGACGAGC
>JBCBHB010000241.1:0-5102 GCA_038526025.1 Pseudomonadota bacterium | reverse complement strand
CCGGACGATGATGAGGGGGCCGTGCTGGAGACGAAATCGAAGACCATGGAAGAGCTGCGCCTAGCCACCGACCTCACGCCCGAACGGATCCAGGAGAGCTTCGCCGCGCCCAACACCATCGGCTTCTGGGAGCTGCCGCAGTTCATCTCGCTCCTCGATGAGAGCGGCTTCTCCTCGGCCCGCCACCGGATGCACTGGCACAGCCTGCTCGCCATTCCGGTTGTGTTTTGCGCGATGGTGCTGATCGGGGCGGCCTTTTCCATGCGCCATGTCCGCTTCGGCGGGCTCGGCGCGATGGCGCTTGCCTGTGTCTTCGCCGGGTTCGGCTACTTTTTCCTCTCGGATCTGGCGCAAGCCCTCGGCGCCTCGGGCACGGTGCCCGTACTTGTGGCCGCCTGGGCACCGCCGACGGCCGCTGTTCTCTTTGCCCTCGGGCTTCTCCTTCAACTCGAAGACGGCTAGGGTATACAGAACAATAAACGGCGGCTCGACCACCGGGCTGCGGGGCTTCAACGGGGCAGTCTTGTCGGTAATCCGGATCCTGCGCGCCGGCCTTGGCGCCGCCTGCCTGATCGCAGCGGCGATCAGTACCGCTCCCGTCTCTCAGGCGCAGCTGTCGGACGGTGAGCAGATCGAGCGGGACCTGCCTGTCGCCCTCATCGCCGACAACATCGAATACGACAGCAACACCGGCATCGTCACCGCGTCAGGCAATGTCGAGGTCTACTACGGCGACCGGACGCTGACGGCAGAGCGGATCGTCTACAACAGCCGCACCGAACGGATCAGCGCCGAGGGCAACATCGTCCTGCGCGACCCAGAAGGCAGCACCGTTTTCGCCGATGTCGCGGATCTCGACGCCGACCTCGTGGACGGTCTCATCGAAGGCGCCCAATCCGTTATCGGCCGGGACACCACCGCCAAGCTCGCAGCCGTCGAGGCGCGGCGCGTGGAGGATCGCTACAATGCGCTCTCCAAGGCCGTCTACAGCCCCTGCGAGGTATGCTCGGAGAACCCCACGCCGCTCTGGCGCATCCGCGCCCGCCGCGTGATACACGACGAAGAAGCGCGGATCATCCATTACGAAGACGCCTATTTCGACGTGTTCGGCGTGCCCGTCCTCTACCTGCCCTACTTCCAGCACCCCGACCCCACGATCGAACGCGCCACGGGCTTCCTGATCCCGAGCCCCGGGGCGGGCAATTACGGGTTCGGTGTGCGGGTTCCGTTCTATGTGGTGATCGACGATCAGTCCGACATCACCTTCCAGCCGTTCTTCACGACCGAGGACGGCAGCTTCATGGATGTCGTCTACCGCCGCGCCTTCCGCTCGGGTGGGCTGACCTTCCGCGGCTCGGCCGGCGGCACGGGCTTTCGCGGCGAAGGCGTGAAGTTCGAGGGCCATGTCGATACCGACGGCCTCTTCAGCTTCAACGACCTCGACCAGGGCGCCAAGTGGGGCTGGGACATCAAGTTCGCCTCGGACGACGCCTATCTGCGCTTTTTCGAGATCTCGAGCGAGGACCGCCTGACCTCCGAGCTGTTCCTGAGAAACTACTGGGAAGACGGTTTCTACGAAGTGACCGGGATCTACTTCCAGTCGCTCCGCGACAACGAGCCGGCCGGCGATATTCCGCGTGTGCTGCCAGACGTGGCTCTGCGCCGCGAGTTCGTCCTGCCAACGGTCGGCGGCGAGCTTGGGCTGTTCGCGGACACGCAGACGCTCCTCCGAAACGAAGGCACGGATACCACCCGCATCAGCCTTGGCGCGGATTGGGAACGGGAGTGGATCACGCCTCAGGGCCTCGCCCTCCGCGGCTTCGCAGAGATGCGCGGCGACCTCTTCCTCAGCTTCACGGATGCCGGCAGCGGCAAGGATGACACCACCCTGCGCCTCGCCCCTCTCGCCGGCGTGGAGGCCCGCTATCCATTCATCTGGGAGCAGGAGAGCGGCAGCGCGCATATCGTCGAGCCGATCGTCCAGTTCATCGCCGCCCCTTACGGCGGGAACGGCGACGACATCATCAACGAGGACAGCCAGCAGACCGAGTTCGACGAGCTGAACCTGTTCGACACGTCGCACTTCTCCGGGCTCGACGGGTTCGAGGAAGGGCCGCGCTTCAATCTCGGCATGCGCTACGAGCGTCTCTCGACCGATGGCCTGCGCTTCGACGCCACGTTCGGCCGCAGCGTCCGCTTCACCGAGGCGGACGAATTCCTGGAGGGCACCGGGCTCGAGGGGGAACTCTCGGACTGGGTGACGAGCTGGTCGGCCGGCTACAAGGGCTTTGTCAGCATCCGCCACCGCATGCGCATCGCGGGCGATGGCGAGATCAACCGGAATGAGGTCTTCGGCAACGTGAACTACGGTCCCGCCAGCGTCTCTGCGGGCTACGTTTTCCTCGAGGAAAGCCCCTTCGCCTCGGCCTCGACCGACCGCGAGGAAGTCACCGCCCTCGGCGCGCTGCAGGTGACCCCGGAATGGCGGGTGGCCAGCTACATGCAGCGCGATCTCGAAGAGCAGGAGTTCGTGGAGATCGGTGGACAGGTCTCCTTCGCCAACGAATGCTGTGCGGTCGATCTCTTCATCCGCCGCCGCTTCACCGAGAGCGAGGACACGCCCGCAAGCACGTCCTTTGGCTTGCAGCTTCGTCTCCTCACGCTCGGCACGTCGAACGATCGGCAAGGTCTCTTCGCGCCGGATACATTCGCAGGCTTCGGCGACTCGCTTTCTCGGGCGTCTCAGGCTACCGACTTCGAGAGCCGGGGGCTCATCGGCACCGACCGCTGATCCCCGGCTGCGCGTAGAACTGCGCAACCGATCGGCTGCCAACGGATCCTTGATGATGCTTATCCGACCGTTCCTCGCCTCTGCCCTGCTCGCAACCCTTGCGCTGGCCACGCCCGCGCTCGCGCAAACCTCGAGCACGCTCCTCCGCCCCGTTGCCGTTGTGAACGACAGCGCCATCACCGGCTTCGACCTCGAACAGCGCGTTCGCTTGCTGCGCGTGCTCGGCCTTCCCGCCGCAAGCGAGGAAGCGCTTCGCGAGGAAGCCCTGCGCCGCCTCGTCGACGACCGCCTGAAACTCGAAGCCGGTCGCCGGCTCGGTCTGCAGGCCAACGACGACGCCATCGCACGCGGGTTCGAAGACATCGCCGGCCAGCTCGGCGCCCGACCGGGTGAACTCGAGGCCCTGCTCGAGAACCAGCGGATCACGCGCCAGGCGGTGAACGACTTCATCGGGGCGAGCATGGTGTGGAACGAGGTTGTGCGGACCCGCTTCGCCAACCGCATCGAACCGGGCGAGGCAGAGATCGACAGCGAGATCGCCCTCTCCGGGGGCGGGCGGATCGACTACCGCATTCAGGAGATCGGCCTCGCGATGAGCGGGGATGGGCGCAGCGAGTCGGAAACGCGTGCACTGGCCGAGCGGCTGCGTAACGAGCTCTCCCAGGGGGGCGACTTCGCGGCCGCGGCCCGCCGCTACTCGAGTGCCCCCAGCGCACCGTCAGGTGGCGAGGTCGGCTGGGTCTCCAGCGCCACGCTGCCGCCGGAACTCAACGAACGTCTCCAGCGCCTGGAGCCCGGCCAGGTGGGCGAACCGCTGCCGGTTCCGGGCGGGCTTTCGCTCATCCGCCTTGTCGACCGGCGCGGCGGCGGTGAGACCGGCGACATCAACGACCCGGAGCTTCGCGAGCAGGTGCGCCGCGCGATCATCGAGGAGCAGAGCGAGCGTCTCGCGGAAGGCCTTCTGCAGGAGCTGCGGCGCGACGCCCTGATCGAGGTGCGCTGAACTCATGGTCGATCCGTTACCGCTCGCGCTCACCATGGGCGACCCTGCCGGCATCGGCGGCGAGATCGCGTTGAAGGCCTGGGCGAGCGGCGCGGTTACGCACCCGTTCTTCCTGATCGACGATCCTGATCGGCTCGCCGCCCTGCCCGATGCGCCACCACTTCGTACGATCTCGGCGCCGGTCGACGCCGCCATGGTCTGGCCAGAGGCGGTGCCCGTACTGTCCCATCCACTCGCAGCACCGGCGCCACCGGGCGCGCCGGCCCCCGCCAACGCCCCGATCGTCGTCTCGGCAATCGAGCGTGCCGTCTCCCTTGCCCGCAGCGGTCAGGCGTCAGCGGTGGTCACGAACCCCATCAACAAGAAGGCACTCTACGAGGGTGCGGGCTTCGCCTTTCCGGGCCATACCGAGTTCCTGGCCGAGCTCGGCGGTGTCGCGCGTACGGTGATGATGATCGCGGGCCCGACGCTCCGTACCGTTCCCATCACCATCCATGAGCCCCTGGCGCGGGTCCCCGCCCTCCTCTCCGAGACGTTGATTGTGGAGACGGGGCGGATCACGGCCGAGGCGCTCCGCCGCGACTTCGGGCTCACGGCGCCGCGCCTCGCTTTCACGGGCCTCAACCCCCATGCGGGCGAGGACGGCGCGATGGGACGGGAGGAGATGGACGTGATCCGTCCCGCGTTAGAAAAGCTTCGTGCCGAGGGCATCCACGCAACGGGTCCGCATCCGGCAGACACGCTGTTCCACGCCGCCGCCCGTGCGCGCTACGACGTGGCGCTTGCCATGTATCACGATCAGGCGCTCATCCCGGTCAAGGCGCTCGATTTCGACAAGGGCGTGAACGTCACACTCGGCTTGCCTTTCATCCGCACCTCTCCCGATCACGGCACGGCCTACGATATCGCCGGCAAAGGCATCGCCGATGCCACGAGCCTTATCGAAGCGCTGAACCTCGCCGCTCGCCTCGCCGCCTCGCGTGCCCGTGCCGAAGCGGCCTGAGGGCGTGGAGGACGAGAGCGAGGATGGCCTGCCGCCCCTGCGGAGCGTGATCGCGGCCCATGGCCTCGCCGCCCGGAAATCCCTCGGCCAGAACTTCCTTCTCGATCTCAACCTCACACGCCGCATCGCCCGCGCCGCGGGGCCGCTCGAGGGGCATACGGTGCTGGAAATCGGGCCCGGGCCCGGCGGCCTCACCCGCGCGCTGCTGATGGAAGGCGCCGCGCGCGTTGTCGCGATCGAGCGCGATGCCCGTTGTCTCGCGGCCCTGGCCGAGATCGCTGCGGTCTATCCGGGGCGGCTGGAGG
>JBCBHB010000240.1:0-5106 GCA_038526025.1 Pseudomonadota bacterium | reverse complement strand
GCGGCCGGGGCGGCGTGAAGCCGAGGAACGGTACACCCGCCGCCATGTGGACGAGCCAGGAGATCAGGAAGTCGCTCTTGCCGACCTTCGGCGCGCCCCCCAGCACCAGCAGACCGCCGGGCGTCAGCACGCGCGGCCCGATGATGTCCTCGGGCATCGGGCTCGTGTCGTCGAGGAGCGCGCCGAGGCTGAAGGTCGGCAATGGGCTTGCCGGGGCATCGGCGTGGGCCGCGCGCAGGAGCGGAGGGCCGTTGCGCTTCACATGCAGCTCCCAGAGCCGTTCGGACTCGGCCATCAGCCGATCGAGCGGCCAGGACGGGCGCAGCATGGCGGCGTTGTAGCCGCAGATCGCCTCCCAGCCTGCGAAGGGGTCGAGGCGGCCCTCGTGCACCAGGCGCACGTAATGACCGATGGCGGCGCTGGCCCCCTGGAACCGGGACCAGTCGTCCACCGCGCCTTCGCGCACCGGCGTGGTGAGCACCGCATCGATGCCGGGCTTCGATGCTAGTGTGGCAACGTCGCTGGCGAAGCCCACACCGGGCAGCGGCGGCATCTCGGCGACCTTCTCGGCGAAGTCTGCAAGGTCCACCTCGACGTCGCGATGCTCGCGGATCTGCACAAGGCGCTGGTGGCCGTGCTTGTGATAGACGGTGCCAGGCACCCGGATCGGCTGGTGCGCCGAGCGGAAATGCGTGTCGCCACCGACCTTCACGGCGATCTCGCCGCGCAGGCGGCAGAGAGTGGCCAGGTCGTCGCCCTCGGCGGGCTCGGTCAGTTTCCACCAGACATGGAGCTTGGCCGCGCCCTCTGGCGTGCGCCCGCCGCTTTCGATGATGAGCGTGGGCGAGCCGAGGTGGCGGGTGACATGGTCCAGCTTCGCCGGGATGTCGCCCGCGTCGAGATCGACGACGATGGCCTGCATCTGCAGCACATCGGCGGCGCGGGCCTGCCCCTGCTCCTCGACCGTGCCGGGAATGACATAGACCGCCGCGCCCTCGCGGTTCGCCCATCCGGCGAAGGTTGAGAGTTTCTCGGGCGCGGTGTCGTCGGCCGGGATCCAGATGTTGTGCGGCTTGCCGTCCCGGCCCTGACCCTTGTCGACGAAGCCGCGTAGCGGGATCAGCCCCTCGCACCAGCTGAACACGGTGTCGAGGAAGACGGCGATCTGTTCGGGGTCGGGGTCGCAGCCGAAAGGGTTCTCGGACGGAGGCCCGTCGTTGAAGTCCATCCACGGGTTGAAGTGCAGGATCCCGTCGTCGCTCATGCCGGCAGCCCCCAGCAGCGCTCGGCCCACGGGCAGAAGCGGCACTCGAAGAAGTCGCGCGTGGCGGCGACGCGCGGCAGAAGCTCCCCCGCATCGGTCGCCTGCAGGATCCGCACGCCGCGATCTGACATGCGCTGCGCGAGGTCGGCGTCGAAGGGCACCAGTTCGTGGTGCATCTCGGCCGTGTCCTTGTTGATCGCGGTGAACACGGCGAGCGCGGCCGAGATACCGGGGACCGTCGCCTCCATGTAGGCCTGATAGACCGCGATCTGGGCGGCATAGACCGGCTTGGATTTCGTCACGCCATCCTTCACGCAGGCGCGCCAGTTCTTCGCGTTCATCGTCTTGCATTCCCAGAGTGCGGGAACGGCCAGACCGAACCCCTCGGGGCCGGCGGCGATGATGCCGTCGACATGACCGCGGATGCGCCCGCCCGCGACCGAGAAGCCGAACTGGCCGCCATCGGGCCGGTTGCCCTTGCGCGTGTAGAGATCGAACCCCGCGCCGCGCAGCCAGGCGACGGCCAGATCCTCGAGCGCATGGCCGATGGCGAAGATGCGCAGCGATTGGCCGCTGAAGTCCTGGTCCTCGTCCTTCGGCGTCGCCGTGAACTCGAACTGCAGGGCCCGCTCGCAGGCATGGCCGAGGCGCGAGCCGCCGAGATAGTCTCGGTGCGGCCGCACCTTCTGATCGGCGGTGAGCGCCCGATCGACGGCAGCGTTGACCCGGTCGGCGAAGCTCGGGCGATGATTGTAGTCGAGGGTCAAAACGGCACCTCCGGCGACTGCGCCCGGGCGATGTCGGACATGGCCTCGCGGAAGCCCTCGACGGCCTCCTCGATCAGCGCGCGCACCTGCGCCTCGGTCAGGTCGGCGAGCGGGGTGGCCCAGCCGATCTCGTCCATCAGCAGCGCCACGCGCTTCATGGTGGCGGTGATCGCGGCGCGCTCTTCCTCGGTCAGGTCAACCATGGCGAAACGCTCCCGCGCCAAACGCGTCCAGAAGGACTGGCAGGACATCGAGCAGAACCAGACCGAGGGCCGGGGCCGCTTCGACCGGTGCGGATCGAACCAGCCAAAGCCACGGGTGGGTTGCTGGCAGACAGCACAAAGCGTCCCACGCGGATGCCAGAGTCGCCGCCGGTCCTCGGCCGTGATGGGGGTTGACGGTGCCATGGGTCATGCCGCCCTCCGTTCTGGGCTGGCGGCCGTGTCGATCAGCTGCCGGATGGCCCGCTTGTTGAAGCCGAAGGTCATCAGCGCCGAGGCGCGGTAGCGCGTCAGGCCGAAGTCATGGCGGCACTCGGGCGGCAGGTACTGGAGCTGCTTTTCGGTCGGCGGCTGGCGCAGCCAGGAGCGGGTCTTGAAGGCGCTCTCGTCGGTCTCGTGCGTGTTCAGCCAGTCGTCAGCCTGCGCGAGGCAGACCGTACGCTCGCCCACTCCTAGCAGATGCGGGCGTTCGCCCTTCGCCCCGCCGATCGCGTACCAGACCCCGTCCAGCCAGAAGATGCCGCCCCAAGCCGCGAAGCCCGTGGCCATCAGCGCGTCGTCCGTGCCGTAGAGGTCGACCCACGCGAAGCTGGACCGCTTCAGCAGGTCGATTTCCGTCATCATGAAGCCCGACAGCGGCGCGGTGCCACCACCTTCACCAGCGCCTTCATCCTCGCGCGGGAAAGCCTCGCCGCAGAGCGGGCATTCGGTGGCGGCCAGCGGGATCTCCGCCTCGCAGGCCGGACAGGTCTTGGTCGGCGCCTCGCCGGTTTCGGTCTTGCCGTCGAGATCGACATCTTGTTCCAGCGTGCCGTGGATCAGGCTCGACGTTCCGAAATCCAGAACGACGCAGTCGGTCTTCACGATGCCGGGGTGTTCCTCGGGATCGACGGTGCGCAGCCCGCGCCCGACCATCTGGATCATGGTGGACTTGTAGGAGCTGGGGCGCAGCAGCACGACGCAGGAGGTGGGCGGATGGTCCCAGCCCTCGGTCAGCACCGCCACGTTGACGACGACGCGGATGTCCCCCGTGGCGTAGTCGGCGAGGATCGCCTTGCGGGTTCCTGCCGCCAGATCGCCGTGGATCAGCGCGGCGGAAACGCCCGCCGCCCTGAAGGCGTCGGTGACGTGCTCGGCATGGGCGACGGTGGAGCAGAACACCACGGTCTGCCGGTCGCCCGCCTTCTCCTTCCAGTGGCGGATCACCTCGTCGGTGACGGGGGCGCGATCCATGATGCCCGCCACCTCCGCCATGTCGAAATCCGACATGGTCTTGCGGACCGAGCGCAGCTCGTCCTGCACGCCCACGTCGATGACGAAGGTGCGCGGCGGCACCAGGTGGCCTGAGGCGATCAGTTCGCCCAATCGCACCTGGTCGGCCACGTTGTCGAAGACCTCGCGCAGGCCCTTCTTGTCGCCCCGGTTCGGCGTCGCCGTGACCCCGAAGATGCGGGCGTCGGGATTGGCCTCGCGCACCCGGTCGATGATGCGGCGATAGCTGTCGGCGACCGCATGGTGCGCCTCGTCCACGACCAGCAGGTCGAGGCGCGGCATGTCGGCCAGGTTCGAGGCGCGCGCCAGCGTCGGCACCATGGCGAAGGCGACCTGGCCGCCCCAGGACTTCTCGGTGGCATCGATCACCGACGTGGCGACGCCCGGCACCACGCGCTGGAACTTGGCGCGGTTCTGCGCCGTCAGTTCGTCGCGATGGGCCAGAACGCAAGCCTTGGCGCCGTCGCCGATCATCTCGCCGGTGACTGCCGAAAGCATGATGGTCTTGCCCGCGCCGGTGGGCGCCACGCCCAGCGTGTTGCCGCGGGAGGCGAGCGCAGCCACGCTGCGCTCGACGAAGGTCTTCTGGCGGGGGCGCAGGCGCATGGCCGGTCTCCCCCTTACTGCGCCCAGCTCGGCCGACCAGCGGCGCTGGGGGCGGACGCGGGCTGGCTGGGCTGGGTGGCCGTGGTGGGCTGCTGCGGGGCTTGGCCCTGCGCCGGGGCGGCGGCGAACTGCGGCGCGACCGTGCCCATCAGCGCGGCATAGTCGCGATGGTCGGGCGTGACGGCGGCGCGGATCTCGTTCTTGTCCTCGCCGTTGGTGTCGGTGCCGATGTCGATACGGGCGATGAACTCGACGCCGTCGAGATCGCCGAACCCGTTGATGCGGCGGCGCGCCTGCGCCTCGGGCGAGTTGTCCTTGTCCGACACGCCGCGCGCCGAGTTGAGGATGCCGCGGATCAGGCCGCGCCCCATGTTGGCCCAGTCCGGGCCCTTCGGGCTGTAGAGGCCGATCAGCGACCAGATCTTGCGCCGGGCATAGGGCCCTTCGACGACGGTGTATTCAGCGTCGAGATAGACAGCGCCGGTGGTGGCGCGGCGCGCCCAGCCACCGGTCCAGCCCTGCGAGGGGTCGTCGAAGCCGCCAGGGCGGAGCGTCAGGCGCACCTTGGCGAGCGTGCCCTTCGGGATGACGTTCGTGTTCGATTGGGCGGAGTTGAAGTCGTTCCAGGGTCCGGACATTGCGCGGCTCCTTTCAGTTGGAGGGTGGGACGCGCAGCGGCGTCAGATAGGAAAAGCCACCCCGGCGACCGGATCGGGACACCGGGCACGGCGAGATGCGCTCAGCCATGGCCGGGCTCCGGCGCGGGCGCGGGATCGGCCGGGGTCACCGGCGGCCAGGTCAGGCGTTCGGAGGCGAGCGCCGCGGGGCGCTGGATCTTCTCCATCAGCCGACCGAGATGCGGGGCCTCGGCCCTGTCGAGGCGGCCCGAGCGGTCCTTGGCCGGATAGCCCCAGGGATTCAGCGTCTGGCAGACGAAGGCGCGCTGCGGCTGGCCGCCGGGATCCGGGATGTCGGC
>JBCBHB010000239.1:0-5107 GCA_038526025.1 Pseudomonadota bacterium | reverse complement strand
CGCCTCGCGCAGCGCCTCCACGAAGTTCACCTTCGAGCCGCCATCAGTGGTGAGGTCCTCCACCAGAAGCACGCGGGCGCCCTCGGGAAAATGCCCCTCGATCCGCGCGCCGCGGCCGAAGCCCTTCGGCTTCTTGCGCACATAGAGCATGGGCAAAGCGATCCGCTCGGCGATCCAGGCGGCGAAGGGAATACCGGCAGTCTCCCCTCCAGCAATCGCATCGAAGCGTTCCACGCCGGCTCGTGCGGCCAGGAGCCCGCAAGCGGCATCCATCGCGGCAGATCGTGCGCGGGGAAAGGAAATCACGCGCCGACAGTCGATGTAGCAGGGGCTCGCAAGGCCCGAGGTCAGCGTATAGGGGCGCACGGACGTCTCGGGCCCTTCCACCTTCGCGTCCACCGGCGCGTTCACCGCCCGAATGTCGACCGCGCCGATCTCGAGCAACATGCGCGCCGTGGCGCGGGCGGCGTCTCCCCCGGGTGCGTAGGCCGAGCTGTGGGATGTCATGCAAAGTCCTCCACGCGCCGTTCCAGTGGGAAGCCCGGATCGAATACCGTGCCGCGCCCTGTGCCCGCTTCAACCTGCGCAGGCGGCACAAGGTTAGGCATAAGCAAGGTGCCGCCAAGGCCCGCAAGGCCCGGCTCCGCGATCCCGCTCAGCATAGTGCTGTCGCGTAGATGGACCTGCGAAACGTCGAGGCGGCGCATCTCGAGGCTGTCGGTCATCGGCTATCCGTGGCGGGACGCGGGGCGGAGCGGTCGCGTTCGATAGCAGCAAGCGACGATGTGGGGAAGCGTCGCCAATGCGCCACCAACGCTTCGTCAGGCGTCTTCCGCCTCGAGCTCCGCCGGACCCTCGGCCCGCTGACGGATGCTGAAGCGCGCCCGTTCCTCGCCGAGCGGTGCCCGCAGGGTGACGATGAAAGTGCCCCCCTCCTCGCGCCGCTCGAAACTGCCGGCAAGCTGCTGGGCGAAGCTCGTCATGAGCCTTGTGCCGAGGCCGCTGGGCTCGTCGGGTGCGGCGACGTTGGCGCTGGAAGCCCGGGCCATGGCTGGCAGAACCGGGTTGCACACCGAAAGCGCGAACTCCCCGTTCTCGCGCCTGAGGCCGATGACGACCTTAACGCGCCCGCGCGGCATGACCGCATGCTTGAAGACGTTGCTGACCGCTTCGGTGAGGAAGAGCGCCGCCGGGGTGGCGGTTGCCGCATCGACCGTCACCTCCTCGAGCTGGAACTCGAAATCGAGTTCGCTGGCCGGCGCGTTGAAGGACTGGCCAAGATAGAGTGCCACGTCGCGGGCGAGCTGGTCGAGCGCCACATGGTCGAGCCGCTCGGCCGAGTAGAGGTTCTGGTGCACCAGCGCGAGGCCGTGGATCCGGTCCTGCACCAGCTGTAGCGCATCCCGGGCGTCCCGGTTGGGGAGGCGTCGGATCTGGATGTTCATCAGGCTCGAGACCATCTGGAGATTGTTCTTCACCCGATGGTGCACTTCGAGAAGCAGGCTCTTCTGCGCAGAGAGCAGCTCGTGCAGCCGAGCATCGCGCTCTGCCAGGCTCGCGGCCATCCGGCGGATCGCGTCATAAAGGCGCTCGATTTCCAGGGGTGCGCTGTCGGGCACGGCGATCTCGAAGTCAAGCTCCCCGCGGCCGATCCGGTTGGTGACGCGGTGGAGACGGGCGACATGGCGCGTCACCAGCCGGTCGATGGCCACATAGGCAACCGAGATGGCGATGATCCAGAGCAGGATCGGCGTGACGATGGCGATACCCGGCTGCCCGAGGGCGACGTCCCAGAAGCCGAGCGTCTGCTCACCCGTGATCGCCCACACTTGGCCCGGAATGATCGGATGCGCGAGGTAGTGCCGCCCGACCCCATCCAGCCCCTCCATATCGTCCTCCAGCATCCGGAAGGACAGGAAGGGTTGGAGATCGGGCGGCAGCCAAGTGTCGTCCGCACCCCCGTTCACGAGCAGGACACCTTCGTTGCCGACGAGGGCAAAGGGCCGCTCCGCCACGCCGTTATCGGGCTGTTCGGACAGCCGGCTGAGCGCCGTGATGTCGATCGCCACGCCAATGGCGAAGGCTTCGGTCTCCCCACCGGGTACGGGCTGGTAGGCGACCATGAAGCGGTCGGTTGTCAGTTCTTCGCTCGCTCCTTCGCGGCGGAGGCCGAGCCTGGCGGGGCCGATCGTGAACCGGGGTAGGGGCCTGAACTCATTGCTCCACTCCGAGAGGCCGGCGACAGACGGGGCGGGCCAGCTGCCGCATGTCACCTCCCCCTCTTCATTCAGCAAAACGGCACGCCGGCTCCAGGTGTGAGCGGTCTCCAACGCCTGGAAGGCGCTGCTGCAGGCGCCGTCGCGCCGCCATTCGAGCGCGACGTTGCGCGCGGCTGTGCGGATCGCCTCGCGCGCCTCGACCAGCAGATCGCGTTCCTCGCTCGCCTCCAGCTGCGCCTCGCTCACCAACAGCGCACGGCGCTGATCGAGCTGCTGGTCCGCATTCGCCAGGGCTTGAAGGACGGCGACCACACCCGCCGGCAGTAACGCCGCCGCGATGATCACGGCGAGCTGAGCCCGCAGTTTGCCGAGGATGGCTCTTGCCTGGTCGAACCGCGCGGCGAGGCTCATTCCGCGTCAGCTCATTCCGATGGCGGAACCCATCGCCTGGCTGGGCTCGATGGTCGCCGCCTCGTTGCCCATCAGATCCATGAGGCGTTGGCGACCGCGGCTGACCCGGCTCTTCACGGTGCCCGGGGCAACGCCGATGATCTCCGCGGCATCTTCGTAGGAGAAGCCCGACGCACCCACGAGCAAGAGCGCCTCGCGCTGTTCCTCGTTCAGTTGGGCGAGCGCTGCCTGCAGGTCGGTCATGGCCATATGGCCGTCCTGCTCCGCCTTCGCGACCAGCGATGCGGTGTGCACGCCATCCACGTCCTCGACCTCCCGCTTCAGCTTGCGAAGCTCGGAGAGATAGGTGTTGCGCAGGATCCGGAAGAGCCAGGCGCGCAGGTTTGTGCCCATCTCGAACTGCTCGCGCTTGGACCAGGCCTTGAGCATGGTCTCCTGCACTAGGTCGTCGGCGCGCGCGGGGTCGCGGTGGAAGGTGCGGGCAAAGGCACGCAACCCCGGCAGCGCCTCGACGAGGCCATCGCGGAACGGATCACTCACCGGCTTCGCTCCGCTTTGTCCAGCTTGTCGAGAAGATCGAGGAGATGATCGGGCAGCGGCTCGGCTGCGACATCATCGTATAGCTTGCGCACCCCAACCAGCAGCGGGTCGTTGCGCAGCGCGTCTTCTTCCGGCGCATCCGCGCCTTCAGTGGGGGTCTCGTCCGGCACTTTGGATCCGTTGGTCGTCTTCATAACGCTCGTCGACATTGCTTCATGCACATCGCCTCGATTACCGGAGGAACCAACGCGCGATCCGAACGTTGGTTCCGGCGGACAGTAGCATAAAACAGATGAGCGAGGCCGACTGGCATGAACGCTGACCCCATCCCTTCCCCCACAACCAATCTCTCCGTTCTGCTGGCGCCCCATCTGCCGAAGCTTCGGCGGTTTGCCCGCGCGCTTTGCGGCAGCCAGGCGAAGGGGGATGGCCTTGTGGCCGCGGTGCTCGAAGCCCTGATCGAGGACCGCTCGGTGATCGATCTCACCCTTCCGCCGCGCGTTGGGCTATACCAGCTCTTCTACAGCCTCTGGCGCTCGACCAATGAGCCCGCCCCCGGTCCGGAGACGGCTGCGGGCAGAGGCGCGCGCGGTCTTACCCCACGCTCCCGCCAGATCCTGCTGCTGACCTCGATCGAGGAGTTCACGCTGGGTGAGGCCGCCACCATCATCGGCGTAAGTGTCGAAGAGGCGGAGATCCTGCGGGAAGACGCTCGCGAGGCGCTCGCGGCGGAGGCTCGCGTCGACGTGATGATCATCGAGGACGAACCGATCATCGCGCTTGATCTCGAAGGTATCGTGGGCGGCATGGGACACAGCGTGGTGGGCATTGCCGATACGCATACACGCGCCGTTGCCCTTGCCGCGAAGACGAAACCGGACCTCATCCTCGCGGACATCCAGCTGGCGGACGGTTCCTCCGGCGTGGAGGCTGTGGAGGAGATCCTGCGCGATATGACGGTGCCGGTGATCTTCATCACCGCGTTTCCCGAACGCCTGCTCACGGGGGAGCGGCCAGAACCGACCTATCTCGTGACGAAGCCCTTCCGGCCGGAAACGGTTGAGATCGCAATCTCGCAGGCGCTCTTCAACCGGGACTGAGCCTGGCGCCGTCACTCATAGGGTTCGAGCGTTCCCTCGCTGATCACGTAGCCGAGCTCTGCCAGCTCGGTCTCGAGCACAGTGCTGCTGAACGTCCCCGTCGCGAAGACCGGCTCGAAGAAGCCTGTCATCTCGTACGGCTCGCGCAGCGTGACGAACACGATCTGGTTCGGCGGGGGCGGCGGCACGTGAATGCAGGCGCCTATATAGGGCACCAGCAGCAGCTCGGTGATGCCTGTGCCGTCGTAGGAAAGAGGCACGGAGTAGCCCGGCAGGCGCACCTGCTTGTCATCGTACTCTCGCGTGATCCCCACCTGACGGTCCTGCGCATCAAACGGGGATGAAAGCTCGCCGTGCTGAACGATGCCCATTTCCCGGATCAGCTCGTAGAACGGGTTCCCGCGCTCGTCCTCCGGGATAAGGTCGCGCCATTCGAGCTCGATCGGCGAGGTCGATGCGGCGGCCCTGCCCGCGACAAGCGCTGCCGCCCCGGCCAACCCGAACTTCCGGCGTGTGATGCGGACCATGTCCGACCTCCCGATCACTGCGTCACCATCATACCGTCCGCCAGGGAGAGGCGATAGGCCCGGACCGCCGGCACGATGCCGATTGCCGTGCCGGTCAGTACGATAGCGCCCAGGATGGCAAGCTCTCCCGCGCCCGGTGGCGTGATCGGGATGTAGAGCCCATAGGCCGCGTCGAGCCAGGGCTGCGCGATCACGAGGCCGGCATAGAGGACCATCAGGCCAAGCATCGCGGCCATGAGGCTGATGGCGAACGCTTCGAACAACAGCAGGACGACGATGGTGCGCGGGCGGGCGCCCACCGCACGCAAGA
>JBCBHB010000238.1:0-5113 GCA_038526025.1 Pseudomonadota bacterium | reverse complement strand
CCCCTCGGCCTGGAGAAGCTGCTTGATGAGGCGCAGCTGGTCGTCCGTGTCGAGGATGGTGAAGCTCGATTTGAGGCCCACGAGTTCCGCATGCCGGCGCAGGATCTTGACGCTGATCGAGTGGAAGGTGCCAAGCCAGGGCATTCCCTCCGCCGCGTGGCCGAGCAGCGCGCCCGTGCGGTTCCGCATCTCCCGCGCCGCCTTGTTGGTGAACGTGACGGCGAGAACCTGCGACGGCCAGGCCCGGCGGGTATTGATGATATGGGCAAGCCGTGTGGTCAGCGCCCGTGTCTTGCCCGTGCCCGCGCCCGCCAGCATCAGCACCGGACCCTCCAGCGTTTCGACAGCCTCGCGCTGCGGGGCGTTCAGACCGTCGAGGTAAGGCGCGGGCGCAGGCGCCCCGGCGGGCGCCGCTGCCGCCGCCCGCTGGGAGAGCGGCACGCGCGATGCCTCCCCGTCGAAGGCCTCGAAGTCGTCCATATCGTCATGCATCGAACGGTTCATGCCGCCGACAATAGACCGAAGTCGATCAAACGAAAACTATTCGTTCGCGTCCTGTTCCCGTTCGATGCAGATTGGCCGCGGCCTCACCCGCTGCGCTTCTGGCGGACAACAAAGCTGAGGCCCGCAATCCCCGCCAGCAGGAGGGGCAGCGTGCCTGGGATCCGCATAGAGCCCGAGAGCATCCCGCTCATGAGGCCGGAGGGCACGCGTAGGGCAGCGTCTCGGGCTCACTGGGTCATATGGACGGGTGGTGCATGAGTTGCCGCATGGAACGTGCCCGACCCTTGTCAGCCGCGATTGTCGTCGCAAGTTGCAAGGAGAGACTCCTACAGAGGGAAGAGGCACGCGATGTTCTTCGGGTACAAGAAGGCCGAGATGGTCACGCCTGAGAGGGCGCTGCCGGGGCGGGGGGATGCCATCCCCACCGCCGCGACACACTTTGTCAAAGGAACCCCGCTGAAGGGCCCGTATCCGGAAGGGGCGGAGCATGTGGTGTTCGCCATGGGCTGCTTCTGGGGTGCCGAGCGTATGTTCTGGAAGCTGCCGGGCGTGATCGTGACCTATGTGGGCTATGCGGGCGGGTTCACGCCGAACCCAACCTATCGCGAGGTCTGCTCGGGCCAGACCGGGCATACCGAGATCGTGGGCGTGGTGTTCGACCCCGCGGTGATCTCGTTCGACGCGCTCCTGAAGGTGTTCTGGGAGGGGCATGATCCGACCCAGGGCATGCGCCAGGGCAACGATGTGGGCACCCAGTACCGCAGTGCGATCTACACCTTCACCGAGGCACAGGCCGAGGCGGCTGCCCAGTCGAAGGCGGCGTTCGAGGCTGCGCTGAAGGCCCGCGGCTTTGGCGCGATCACCACCGAGATCGCGGCGGCGGACGAGATCTTCTTCGCGGAGGACTACCACCAGCAATACCTCGCCAAGAACCCCGGCGGGTACTGCGGCATCGGCGGCACGGGCGTGACATGCCCGGTGGGCGTGGGCGCCTGAACGTCCCGTGAGCATCAGCGGGGCGCGGGCCGGTCATCACGAAGTTTCGTGGCGCCGCCCGTGCCGGTATCGGCTAGCCTGCCGCCGAACCGCTTCGGGAGGCAGGCATGACACAGGCAGACAGAGCGACGGCCTTTGCCGCGCTGCATGAGCGGGGCAACCCGCTCGTTCTCTTCAACATCTGGGATGCCGGCAGCGCGCAGGCGGTGGTGAAGGCCGGGGCGCCGGCGGTGGCAACGGGATCGTGGTCCGTTGCGGGCGCCATGGGGTATCCGGACGGGGAGGGCCTGCCGCTCGATCTCCTTCTGCGCATCGCCGAACGCATTGCCGCGACGGCTGGGGTGCCGCTCACCGTGGATTTCGAGGGCGGCTACGCGGTGGAGCCCGGGCCCCTGGCCGAGAATATCGCGGCTCTCATCGCAACGGGCGCAATCGGCCTGAACTTCGAGGACCAGGTGGTCGGCGGCGAGGGACTGCACGGGGTCGAGACGCAGGTCGCGCGCATCCGTGCTGTCCGAGCTGCGGCGGAGGCTGCCGGCGTGCCGCTCTTCATCAACGCCCGCACCGATCTCTTCCTGAAGGACCGGGAGCCCGCGAACCACCCTGGGCTGATGGCCGCGGCGATCGAACGGGCCGAGGCCTATGCCGAGGCCGGGGCCAGCGGCTTCTTCGCGCCCGCTCTGATAACGCCCGACCTGATCGGGCAGCTCTGCGAGGCCACGCCACTGCCGGTGAACGTCATGGCGCTGCCGGGCGCGCCGGACCGAGCGACGCTCGCCGGCCTTGGCGTCTCCCGCATCAGCCACGGCCCGGGCCCCTGGCGCGCGATGCAGAAATGGCTGTCCGAGGCTGCCGCCGCGGCGATGGCCTGAACCGTCGCCTGAGGTGGCTCAGCCGCGGCGGCGGACGAGCGCGAGCCCTGCCACCCCGGTCAGCAGCAGTGCGATACCAGCAGGCAGCGGCACCGGGTCCATCGGATCCGCGAAGGTGAGGTTCAGGATCGTGGCAAACGATGGCGTGCCTTGCGGCGGTGCGCTGAGGTTGAGCGTCACGCTGAAGCTGTTCGCGTCAAATGTGACGTTGGTGATGCTGTCCGTCATCGAGGGCGACTGACCGAGCGAGACGCCGGTCAGCTCCGCGTCGATCCCGCTCACAGAGAAAGTGTCGCTCAACGCCTCTGTCAGCACCAACACGATAGAGGTTGCCCGAAAGTCGATGCTCTCGCCCTGAAAAAGAAGTTCGTCTCCGATCATCGAGCCGTCGCCAGCGACGATTTCGGGGTTCGCAATGTCGTCGACGACCAGCAGGCCGTTGTTCGGGTCCCCACCGGCGATCACGTCGATCGTGTCGCCGATCAGCGAGGCCGCGGCGAGGCCCGGTGCCGCGACGAGGGCGAGGGCGAGAGGCAGGGCGCGGGTCAGCATGGTCGGTTCCTTTCGGCTGGGGCCGGATGGCGGGCGCATGCGCCTGGACGCCTAACTCGGAAAGTTGCCCTTGAGGGCGATGATGAAGTTCACGTTCAAATAGGGCTGGCGGTTCTCATGCGGCTGCGCCTGAGCGGCAGGGGCAGCGGCGAGCGACCCGCCCTGGAGCGCCGCCCAGGGCGCCGGGGCGGCCTGGGCATCGTAGATGAGCGCGGCGCTCAGCGTGGCGGCGGCGAAGTCGTCCGGCGGCAGCTGGCTCACGCGGAAGGGGTGGTCGTGGTTCGGCGTGTTCAGCGACGTGCAAGCTACGGCATCCTCCCCGCCCGTCGTGCTCACCCGCCGGTCGGTCAGCCCGGTCCCCTGGCCCGCGCCGATAACGACCCGGCCGCGCAGGTCCGGCACGGCGAAGGTCGACTTTCCGTCCCCGCCATAAGTCGTGCCGATCAGGTAGAACAGCACATCGAACTCAGTGGTCGACAGGAGCTTGCCGTCGCAGAACGTATAGCCGTCAGGCTCGTGAACGCCGCAGAAGAAGCGGATGGATCCTACAAAGGCCATGGCGTTCTCGCGTCCTGGTTCTTATCGCGGCGGGTAGCGGACGTGGATCGCGATGAAGTAGTCCATCGCGATCCACGGCATCATGTTGTCGTGCTCCTGCCCCAGCCCTTCGGCCGACACGGTGCCGTCGGCCATCGGGGTGTCGGGCGGGTTGTTGCTGGTCATGGTCTGGCCGCCGACCGACAGGAGGTGGCCAGACGGAGAGGCTTCCGTGCCGGATAGGTTGGCCGTGCGTACGGTGTGGCTGTGCGCGGGCAGCTGGTCCGTGGTCAGCGCCACGGTCTCCGAGCCGCCCGTTTCGCCCATGGCATAGGCCGAGGCCCCCGTCGTCTGACCGAGCCCGAGCGGGACGCGCCCGCGCGTGTCCGGCAGCGCGAACGTGGTCTTCCCGTCCCCGCCGAACATAGTGTCGATGATGGAGAAGAGTGCGACGTTGCTGTCGATGGAAAGTGTGGCGCCGTCGTACTCCGCGTAACCGCGCGGCACGAAGTGGTACGGGAAGATGCGCAGTTCGCCCGTCAACGCCATGAATGCCACCCACCCCTCAAGTATTGCGGTCACGCCACGTCATCATCGGGCGAATGTCTAAGAGTCGTCGCGATTGCCGGAAATTCGCTTGTCGTAGGCGCGATCGTCGCTTGCCTCCATGGCCACGCAGGGTGATGAGCGGCGAGACAGGCTGGGAGACAGACGATGACCACATGGACGGCGCTGACGACACTGGCCGAGGAGGCGTCTGCCCGGGCGCTTGCCGCGCAGATGGAGGAGCTGCTCGATCCGAGCCCGACCGGCGTCGGCTGTTTCGAGATCGAGGATGGCTCGGGGCGCTGGGAGGTTGGCGGCTACTTCACCGAGATGCCGGATGAGGCGGGGCTCGCGCTTCTTGCGGTCATGCATGGCGCGCGCCCCTTCGCGGTCTCGAAGCTCGCGGACCGGGACTGGGTGGCGCAGATCCGTCGCGAACTGCACCCGATCGAGACGGGCCGCTTTGTCGTCCACGGCGCCCATGATGCCCATCGCGTCGGCCCGAACGTTCACGCGCTTGCCATCGAGGCGGCGATGGCGTTCGGAACGGGGCATCATGCCACGACGCAGGGCTGCCTCTGGCTGATCGACCGGCTCGCGCGGGCCGGCTGGCGGCCCCGGCGGGTAGCGGATATTGGCTGCGGCACCGGTGTGCTGGCCATGGCGGCGGCGAGCGTTTGGCGCGTTCCGGCAATGGCCTCGGACATCGACCCCGTCGCGAGCGCTACGGCGCGTGCCAACGCGGCTGCCAACGGTCTCGGCGGGTTCGTGCACGCCCTGACAGCACCCGGGTTCCGGCATGAGCGGCTGCGGCGGGAGGCGGCCTATGACCTGGTGCTCGCAAATATCCTGGCCGCGCCGCTGAAGCGTCTCGCGCCCGATATCCACCGGCATCTCGCCCCCGGTGGCCGGGCGATCCTCTCGGGCCTGCTCACCACCCAGGCGCCGGGGGTGCTGGCCGTCTATCAGTCACAGGGTTTCAAGCGGCTCGAGCGACGCCGTATCGGGGAATGGACGAGCTTGCTGCTCGAGAAGCGCTGATCCGGAAACGAAGTGCGCCGCCTCCCGGGGGGAGGCGGCGCTGAATGATGCCGCGCCTGCCGCCT
>JBCBHB010000237.1:0-5127 GCA_038526025.1 Pseudomonadota bacterium | reverse complement strand
CAAGTGCCCAAGCGTCAAGGCGGCTGAAGCCGAGGCCTTCGCAAACTGGCTCGTCTCGCCTGCGGGACAGGAGTCGATCGGCTCCTACGAGGTCGATGGAAGGCAGCTGTTCTTCCCGAATGCGGGCCCGTGAGACGATGGCGGATGGCGGCGGGTCGCCCGAATTTCTGACGACAAAGGAACTCGCGACGCTGCTGCGCGTGAAGGAGCGGCGGGTCTACGACCTGGCTGCGGCCGGTGAAGTGCCGTGCTCTAGGGTGACGGGGAAACTGCTCTTCCCGCGCCGCGCCGTGGACGCGTGGCTTGCGGCATCGCTCGACGGGCCGGGCCCGGTGCAGCCGCGGCCGATGGTCATGCTGGGCAGCCATGACCCGCTGCTCGAATGGGCGCTCAGGCAGTCCGGCGCCGCGATCCCCAGTTTCTTCGACGGCAGCGAGGACGGGCTCGCCCGCTTCGCCGAGCGGGAGGGGGCGGCGACGGCGCTGCATCTCTTCGACCCCGAGAGCGACAGCTGGAACATCCCCGCCGTGGCGGCGATGGGGCGGGGTGACGGCGCCGTTCTCATCTCCTTCTGTCGGCGGCGGCGCGGCCTGATGCTGGGACGGGGCGAGAAGCGGCGGCCGCGCAATCTGGGCGAGATGGCGGACTGGCCCTTTGCGCGGCGCCAGCCCGGATCGGGCGCCGAGACCCTGCTCCGCCACCTGGCGGCCAAGGCGGATCTGGATGAGCATGCGCTTCCCGCGGCGCTGGTGGTCCGCAGCGAGGCGGACGCCGCGCTCGCGGTTGCCGAAGGGCGCGCGCAGGCGGCACTCGGGCTCGAGGCCCTGGCAAAGCGGCATGGCCTCATCTTCGTGCCGCTGGTGGAGGAGCCGCTTGATCTGCTGATCGATCGCCAGGCCTTCTTCGAGCCGGCAATGCAACGCTTCCTGGCGTTCTGCCGCGGGTTCAGCTTCGTCAAGGAGGCCGGCCGCCTGCCGGGATACTCGGCGAACGCGCTCGGGCGGGTGCGCTGGAACGGCGCGTGACCGCGGCCTCAGAACCCGACCGCCTGGCCGTCCTTTCGCGGGTCGGACCCGCCGGCATAGCCGCCATCGGCAAGGCACTGGATGAGTTGAGCGCCGCCGAAGCCGAAGGCGGCGTCGGGCGGATCGAAGTCGAGCCGATGGCCGAGCGTTTGCAGCGCTTCCTCGGTGGCACCGCGCAGGCCCGGCTCGCAGGTGACGCCCAGGCCTTCGGTCACACGCCAGCGAGGGGCGTCGGCGGCGGTCTGGACATCCTGGCCCCACAGGCTTGTGCGGAGGACCATCTGGAGATGACCCTGCGCCTGGATCGGCCCGCCCATGACCCCGAAGGACATGCGGGGGCCGTCGCGCCCCATCAGGAAGCCCGGGATGATGGTGTGGAAGGGACGCTTTTTCGGACCGACGCAGTTCGGATGATTCGGATCCAGCACGAAGCCGGCGCCGCGGTTCTGGAGATGAATGCCCGTACCCGGCACGACGACGCCCGAGCCGAAACCTGCATAGTTCGACTGGATGAAGGAGACCATCATCCCGTCTGCGTCCGCGGCGGTGAGATAGACCGTTCCACCCGTCTTCGGCGCGCCGGCGCCGAAGTCCTGCGCCTTGTTCGCCGAGATCAGCGCGGCGCGATCGGCGAGATAGCCGGGATCGAGCATGGCCTCGGGACCGAAGGCCATCGCCGCGGGGTCGGCGACATGGGCCTCCGCATCGCGGAGCGCGAGCTTCATCGCCTCGATCATCAGGTGGAGGGCGCGCGGATCGTCCGGGCCGTAGTCCCGGACAGAGGTGTGGGCGAGCATGCCGAGGGCCATGCAGGCGGCGATGCCCTGACCGTTGGGGGGGATCTCGTGGAGCGTCACATCGTCGAAGGAGGCGTCGATCGTGCCGACCCAGTCCGCCCGGTGCCGGGCAAGGTCCTCGACGGTCAGGCCCGCGCCGTGCTCCCTGGCGAAGCCCGCCATGCGCTCGGCGAGGGCACCGCGATAGAAGGCCTCGCCTTCCGTCTCGGCGATGAGGCGGAGCGTCTCGGCGGCGGCGCGGTTGACGAAGCGCTCCCCTGCGCGGGGCGCGCGCCCCTTGGGCATGAAGTTCTCGGCGAAGCCCGGTTGGTCGTGCAGGATCTGGGCGCCGCGCTGCCAGAGGCTCGCGATCACCGGGGAGACGGGGAAACCCCGCTCGGCGAGATGGACCGCGGGCTCGAAGAGGGTCGCGAAGGGCAGCCGGCCGAAGCGTCTGCTGAGCGCCACCCAGGCGCTGACGGCGCCGGGGACGGTGACGCTTTCCCAGCCACGCTCCGGCATGGCACTGCGCTGCGCAAAGCGTTCGTGCGTCCAGGCGGCGGGCGCGCGTCCGGAAGCGTTGAGGCCGTGAAGCGTTGTCCCGTCCCAAAGGATCACGAAGGCGTCTGAACCGATGCCGTTGCCCGTGGGCTCGACAACGGTGAGCGCGATGGCCGCGGCGAGGGCGGCATCCACGGCGTTTCCGCCACGGCGCAGCATGGAAAGCCCGGCCTCTGCCGCGAGGGGCTGCGAGGTCGCGACCATGTTGTCGGCCATGACCGCCGAACGGCGCGCAGGATAGGGGCCAGGAACGGGGTAGCCCGCCGGTTCTGCCATATGTGCCTCCAAGCCTGCGCTGCCGACGCCGTGGATGGTCGGCCGGTATGGTGCATCGGCCGCCGAGGGCGCGACCGCCGACTTCCGGTTCTCAAGGCGATCGTCGTTCCGGCCGACGATCGTCCCATCCCGTGGTAGCAGGACATCGCCGATACCGGCGAGTCCGAGGTCGCGGGTAGCGACCTGCTCGACGATCACCAAGATCACGACGATACTGCCGCCCCACCGCTGATGGTCGGCGAGGGTATCGAAATCCATGTCGGTCAACCGGGCTCAAGGCCGATCGTGGTCTCGTGATTGAGGAGCAGGTCTGCGTTCATGACGGGCGCGCCGCGGATGACGGCGAGACGCCGTGCGCCGCGGGAGAGCAGGTTGGCGCTGTTTCGCCAGCCGGCGGCGAGGCGGGGAGTGCGCGTGAGAGGGTGAGCGGGATGGCGCCCGAAGCCGCGGCCAGAGTTGGGATCGGGGCCGGGGCCGGCGCCATGGGGTGAAGGGTCTGTGCGTCGCCCAGTGCACAATCGGCGCCGCTTGGGTCGTTGCTGAGGACGGTCGTCTTCGTTGCTCTCCGAAAACGTGGAAGCATGTGCGTGGCGAACGGGCCCGGGCGCGGCTCCGTTTGCCGATGCCCCAACAGAGCAGCGACCCGCGATCCGGAGATGCCATGTTCAGAACACCGATCACCCCCCGCGTGGCCGAGACCGACGGCGCCGGGCATATCAACAACACGGTGGTTCCCGTGTGGTTCGAAGCGGGACGGCGGGACATCTTCCGACTGCTTTCGCCGCGCCTTTCCTTCGACGACTGGCATGTGGCTGTGGCGACGATGACCGTCGACTACCTCGCGCAGATCTACTTTGCCGAGGAAGCGGAGGTGCGCACCTGGGTCGAGCGGATCGGCACCAAGAGCTTCACGCTCTATGAGGAGATCTGGCAGGGTGAGCGTCACTGCGCCAAGGGTACGGTCACCTATGTCTGCTTCGACTATGCGGCGCAGCGATCCGTCCCGGTCCCGGAGCATGTGCGCGCCGCACTGACTGCGCATTTGCGCACGCCCTGAGCGCAGTTCAGCGCATGCTTGAGGGAGTCATCCATAGATTGATTCCCGATACGCGGATGTTTTCCTTTCGTTCTCACTTCGTTCACGGCGCACAACTGTGACGGGTTTGCCCCATTGTGATCAGTCTGCGGCAGGTTGCGCCGTTCCATCGATGCGGCGCGACGTGGGCGCGGGAAAGTTCTTGCGGCCTCGCCTCTCAAGCTGATGATTCAAAAGGGGTTTCAGGCACTCCAAGCGTCGGGAAGGGCGATCTCTGCATTGCGCAAGATGCGAGCAAATCTTCGCCGCTTTTAAACCTGAGGATGTGCACAGTCGAAGTTGTACCGTGGGAGGGAGAGCATCATGAGCCATCCGGTGGACGTCCATGTTGGGCAGCGCGTGCGTCAGCGTCGGTGGATGACGGGGATGACACAGCAGCAGCTGGCCGAGAAGGTCGGCATCAAGTTCCAGCAGATCCAGAAATACGAGACCGGCGCGAACCGCGTGTCCGCCTCCCGTCTCTGGGATATCGCTGCAGCGCTCGACGTACCGGTGGCCTTTTTCTTCGAGGGGCTGGACGAGGCGATGGAAGCCGCGCACCGCGAGGCCGACATGCTCGCCGACAAGGAAGCGCTCGATCTCGTGCGCGCCTACTACTCGATCCCCGAGACGCAGCGCCGTCGGCTCTTCGATCTCGCCCGCGTCCTCGGCGACGCGGCCTGATCGGCCTCTGAGGGTGCCGGCGGCGAGGCAGGACGACCTCGCCGCGGGGCACCGTCGATCTCAGCATCATCGCTCGCTCGGCGACGCGCCCGGTCGATACCCCGACCGGGCGCGTCGGCGCGTTTCGGCTTGACGGTCCCCAGCGCTTGGCCGAAGGGCATGGGCGTTTGCAGAGGGAGCCTCCGATGACCGCCCGAGACCGAAACGTGACGCTGCCGACCGACGACCCGATGCTGTCGCTCCTCCTGCAGCTCGGCGATGTCTCCCGCGCGGAGACGCTGCCACGCTTTCGGCGCACGGGCGTCGGCGAGAACAAGGCCGAGGGCAGCGGCCGCGGGTTCGACCCGGTCACCGAGGCCGACCGCGCGGCGGAAGCCGCCATCCGGGCCTTGCTGAGAACAGAGGCGGCCGATGACGGCGTGCTCGGCGAAGAGGAAGCGGCGACGGAAGGCACGAGCGGCGCCATCTGGGTGGTAGACCCGATCGACGGCACGCGCGCCTTTGTCAGCGGCATACCCCTCTGGGGCACGCTCATTGCCCGGGATGACGGCACACGGGCGAGCCACGCCCTCGTCGACCACCCCGCCCTCGGCGAACGCTTCCTCGCACGCGCGGGCGACGGCGCCTGGCTGATCAAGGAGGGAGGCGCGGCGCCGATCAGCGTGAGCGCCACCACGCGGCTCGCCGACGCGACCCTGATCACCACGGCCCCGGAGCTCTTCGAGGGCGC
>JBCBHB010000236.1:0-5122 GCA_038526025.1 Pseudomonadota bacterium | reverse complement strand
CTTCGATCTGGCGCCTGGCGCTGCAGGGGCTTCGCCGCAGCCCGGCCGCGTTCTTCGACATCCCGCGCCGCGGGGCGCTGACCCTAGGTGGCTCGCTGGTCGCGCCGCTCCTCCCCGCCCGCCTCCGCCACCGGCTCTTCGCCTGAACACCCGAGAGAAAGGATAGCGCGCATGAGATGCCCAGCAGAGCGTGACGCCCACGCCCCCCGCGCGTCGATCATCGTCCCGGCCTACAATGCCGCCGCAACGATCGGAGAGACGCTCGACAGCCTGCTCGCGCAGACCTTCGCGGACTTCGAGATCGTGGTCGTGGATGATGGCACGCCTGACGATACACTCGATGTCGTCGCGCGCTTTGACGATCCGCGCATTCGCGTGGTGCGCCAGGCGAACCGCGGCCTCGCGGGCGCGCGCAATGCCGGCCTGCTGGCGGCGCGCGGCGCCTATATCGGCTTCTGCGATGCGGATGACCTCTGGGAGCCGCGGAAGCTCGCGGCCCATGTCGCCCACCTCGACGCCAGCCCGGATGTCGGGATCAGCTTCGCGGGTTCCCTCTTCATTGATGCCGAGAGCCGTCCGCTGGGACTGGCACAGTCGCCCAAGCTGAAAGGCATCACGGCGCTGGACGTTCTCTGCCGCAACCCGATCGGAAACGGCTCCGCCGCCGTCGTGCGTCGCGTAGCGTTCGATCGCATCGCGTGGCGCCCGGCGCAGGACAGCCGGCCCTGGTGGTTCGACGAGCGCTTCCGCCAATCCGAGGACATTGAGTGCTGGGCGCGTTTCGTGCTGAGCACCGATTGGAAGATCGAGGGCGTGCCGGGGCTGCTCACACGCTACCGGGTGAACCCGGGCGGGCTCTCCGCCAACCTCGAGAAGCAGTTCGAGAGCTGGGAACGCATGATCGCCCGGATGGCCGAGATCGCACCGGCCTTCGTCGCGCGCCATGCCCCTGCCGCGCGCGCCTACCAGCTTCGGTACCTCGCACGGCGCGCCGTCGCGCAGCGGGATGGCCGGTTGGCGCTGCGTCTCATGGCGCAGGCCCTCGCCGTGTCGCGCCGCCCGCTGGTGGCAGAGCCCACCAAGACCTGCAGCACCCTAGCCGCCGCCGCCCTGCTCTCTGCCTTCGGGCGGGAGGGGTACGCCCTGGCCGAGCGGGCTGTGCTGCGTGCCCGCAGCCAGTTCGCCTGATCTCCAACACACCCACAGCCGAAAGGAAGACCCCAATGACCCGGAAAGTCGTTCACCTGATCGATGACACTGCGCCCGGCGGCGTGATGCGCATGCTGGAGCACATGGCCAACGGCCCGGCGCTGGGACGCAGCCACAGCCATGAGATCCGGCGTATCCGCCGCGGCTCCCTGATGGCGCCGCGCCTGAACGCAGATGTGATCATCTCGCACCTCACGGTCACCTGGATGAACCTGCCGCTCATCACCGGGCTGCGGGCGGTCAACCCGGACGTTTCCATCGTGCATGTGGAACACAGCTACACCGAGGGCTTCGTTGCCTCGCACGCCGTGCCGCGGAACCGCTTCTCAACGCTCATGCGCGTGAGCTACGCGATGTTTGACCGGATCGTCGCCGTCAGCGCCCCGCAGGCCGACTGGATCCGCCGCCGCGGTTTCGCACCGGCGGAGCGCATCGTCACGATCAACCCCGGCGTCGATCTGAGCCCCTTTCTCGCGCTGACACCTTGCCTTGAGCTATCGCCCCGCGTTTGGGGGCTGATCGGGCGGCTGGATGCGCAGAAAGGGTTCGACCTGGCGCTCCGGGCGTTCAAGGCGGCGGCGGGCAGCGATGAGACGCTGCTGATCTTCGGAGAAGGCCCCGAGCGTGACCGCCTGGTTGCCCTCGCCGAGGGTGACGAGCGCATTCGCTTCATGGGCTGGGCCGAGAACCCGGCGGCAGCCATGGAGGCCTGCGATGCGGTGCTGATGCCGTCGCGCTGGGAGGCCTTCGGTCTCGTCGCACTCGAGGCACAGGCTGCCGGCCGCTTGCTGGTGGTGTCGGGAACCGACGGGCTTGCCGAGCATCAGCGCCATGGTGCCGTGAGCGTGGGCGCCAACACGGTTGAAGCCTGGGAAGAGACGCTCCGCATCCTGCGCGCCGGGAACGAGGCGGAACGCATCCTGCGCGGGCGCCAGCGGGCGCGGCGGGCAGCGCCGGCGTTCGAGGCGGCGTGGCTCACTCTCCTCGATACTGTGGACGCGCCAGCAGTGCTCTCCAACGCCGCCTGACGGAACAGGGGACCAACGCAACGAGGGGCGCAGGTTACAACCTGCGCCCCCTTTTTTGGGTCGATCCTCGCGAGACCGTCAGTCCTCGCTCGTCCCGTCTCGAAGCTCGCGTGCGTGAATGCCGAGAACCAACAGGGCAGGCCAGAGCATGTAGACCTCGATCTCGATGTTCTCGCCGAAGGAGAGGATCACGAAGACCAGCATGATGCCGAGTGGCAGTCGACCGCGCTTGCCCCGCGCAGCATCGACCAGTGACAGGCAGAGCTGCCAGACCAGCGGGACGGCGAGCGCAAAGAGACCGACGAGGCCCTTCACGAAGAGCAGGCCGAACCAGGTATGATGGCTGCCGATCGGCATGTACTCGACAAGGTGGGGCCCCGGCTCGACGGTACCATGGCCGAACCAGACAGCCTCGGTGCGCCAGCGCTCCTCAGCGATCCGCTGCAGCGCCTCGCGCACCCTGGTACTATCCGCCCGCGCGTTCTTGAAGCGATCGACCGCACTGGAGACGAGGTTGAGGAGCGGCATACCGAGCGCGGCGAGCGAGGTGACGACGACGCTCGCCAGCCCCCAGGCCCAGGCCCGCAGCAGCAGCGGCATCATCCGCGGCCCGACCGAGCAGACAACAAGCGCCACCAGGCTCATCCGGGACTTCGAGAGCAGGATCATCGCCACGCCCGCCACGATACCGACGCCCATCCAGCGCCAATCCTTCTCCTCAAGCGCGAAGAGCACCATCACCACGCCGAGCAACCCCGCAAAGGGGCACCAGGGCGCGTAGAACGACCAGCGCGGCGTCATCGTCGCGGGGTCGGGGATGTAGAGGAACACGGTGAAGTACTCCGGCCCCGGCCCGCCCACGAATTTCAGCGGCGAGACGAAGAGCACGGAGGGGAGCCCGGCATAGGGAGCCGCGAGCAGGATCGGCAGCAAGCATAGCGTCCAGAGCCCGACGACGCATTGCGCCCGCACGATGGGCGCGCGTCGCATCGGAAGGATGGCGCCCGCAAGCGGGAAGAGCGCCATCATCGCCCAGCCCTTGGCCCATCCGATGCTGGACTTGATCGTGGCGCCGGCGCCAAGCGACCAGTCGAGATGCCCGACCCAGAGGGCCACGAGCATCACCAGCATGCCCCCGATCCAGCCCCAGACAACGGCCGGGATCGAACCCATCGGCCGCAGATCCGGCCGCATGGCGGGACCGAGATAGAGTGAGAGGAGGCTGAGCCCGGCCAGCAACCAGGCGAAGACGGGGCCGACGACATAGAGCGCACCGATGGCGTAGAACGGCCAGGTTGCCCGGATCGTCCAGGAAACCATGGCCTCTGCCGGATTGGCCGCGCGCGCGCTCATGCCGTGGCAACCTTCCTGATCAGCCAGTCGATCACCGGCTTCCGCAGCCAGGCCAGGGCAAGGGCGAACAGCAGGCAAAGCGTTCCCGCGAGCCCGGCGGCAATGGCGATCAGCTTCTGCGGCGACGATGGGCTGTCGGGCAGCGAGGCGCCCTCCAGAACCTGCACCAGCGGATAGGAGGCGAATAGGTCGGCCTTGGACGTGTCGACCCGTGCGAGCGCGGAAGCGAAGACCGCCTCCGCCACCTGATAGTCGCGCCGCAGGTCGTCCAGCCGCGCAGCCGCTTCCATGAGTTCGGCAACCCGGGTGTCGGCGGCCTCCAGCTTCTGAGTGAGCACGGCGCGCTGTTCCGCCAGGCCATCGCGCTCGGCGACGAGACGGACGAGATCGGACAGCAGGCTGGCGCGCTCCCCATCGGCGCCGAGATCGACCTTTCCGGCGAGGCGTCCGCTGGCGATGCCGGTAAGCGCCGCGGCCCGTGCCTCCATCCGCCCGATCGTGCCGCGGTAGTGATCCCGCGCCTGCACCAGGACCGGGTGCTGCTCTCCATACTCGCCGCGCGCCGCGGCGAGCTCGGCGGCAGCGGCCGACATGGCGGAGGCCAGGGTCCGGAACTCCGGGTCGGCATGGAGCTTCAGGGCCGAAGCGGCGACACGCGCATCGATCCCGAGCACCGCCTCAAGGGTGGCGACACGGCTTCTCGTTTGCTGAAAGGCCGCGTCCAGGTCGCGCAGCCGCGCCGCCAGTGCCTCGCGATCACGAACGATCTCGGCGTACTGCTCGGGCGAGCTCAGGCCGCTGGTTCGCTGGAGCGCCGTGATCTCGCGCCTGATCGCGGCGACGGCATCCTCATACTCGGCAATCGCCGTATGGGCGCTGTTCGCTCGCCGTGTCTGCTCGTCCCGCCGCAGGGTTTCGAGTTCGGCGAGGAAGGCCGCCGTGAGCGCCCGGGCACGGGCCTGCGCATCTTCCGGCGCCGCCCCGCGCGTCTCGAAAATGACAAGGCCAGTCTGATCGACAAGGCGCACGCGCGGCTCGTCGAGCGCAGCCTCCTCGCCAAGCCGGCCCGCCGCCGCGGCGAGAACCCGCTGGGAGCCGAGAAGCCGCTTGTAGGTGACTGTTGGGCTCAGTGAAGGGCTCGCATAGGGCGAGTTCGCATAGGACGAGGCCTGGCCGATATCCGACAGGCTGATGGAGTTCGATGCGCCGGAGCCCGGCAGGATCAGCGAGACCGACGACGTGTACCTGACCGGCGCAAGCTGCAGATAGGCGACCACAGGTACCCAGAGTGCGGCAACACCGAGGAACGCCATGAGCGCATAGCGCGGGAGACGGCCCGCATCGTCGATACGCCCGCCGAAGCAGAGACGGCCGAACGACAGTGCCCGCACCGACCGGCGGACCAGCCCGATACGCCTGCGCGGCGCCGCCGCCCATTCCGGTCGCAGCTCGAGCACAGGTTCCCGGATCTCGACACGCATGTTCATGACGCACCTCTCCTCTTGCCGGCAGAGGCATAGCGTCACGCGGCT
>JBCBHB010000235.1:0-5169 GCA_038526025.1 Pseudomonadota bacterium | reverse complement strand
GCGGCGGCCGTGAGATTTCCTATTCAGAGTTCATCGACCGGGTCGAAGCCGGCGAGATCAGCGAAGCGACGATCGACGGCGAGACCGTTGTGGCGCAGACGACGGGGCGCGATCGCGTCATCACCGTGCAGCCGCGCGATGCCGATACGGTCGAGGTGCTGCGCGCCAACAACGTGAACATCAACGTGGAGCCGCAGGAGCGGGGCGGGCTGTTGAGCACGCTGGGCTTCTGGCTTCCGATGCTGATCATCTTCGGCATCTGGATCTTCTTCCTCAACCGCATGCAGGGCGGCGGCCGGGGTGCCATGGGCTTCGGCAAGTCCCGCGCGAAACTGCTGACCGAGCGGACCGGCCGCGTGACCTTCGAGGATGTCGCGGGCATCGACGAGGCAAAGGAGGAGCTCGAGGAGATCGTCGAGTTCCTGCGCGACCCGCAGAAATACAGCCGCCTCGGCGGCAAGATCCCCAAGGGCGCGCTGCTCGTCGGTCCGCCGGGCACCGGTAAAACGCTGCTGGCCCGCGCCATTGCGGGCGAGGCGGGCGTGCCCTTCTTCACCATCTCGGGTTCGGACTTCGTGGAGATGTTCGTCGGTGTCGGCGCCAGCCGTGTGCGCGACATGTTCGAGCAGGCGAAGAAGAACGCGCCCTGCATCGTGTTCATCGACGAGATCGACGCCGTCGGCCGTTCGCGCGGTGTGGGCTATGGCGGCGGGAACGATGAGCGAGAGCAGACGCTGAACCAGCTTCTGGTCGAGATGGACGGCTTCGAGGCGAACGAAGGCGTGATCCTGCTGGCCGCCACGAACCGTCCGGACGTGCTGGACCCCGCCCTGCTGCGCCCCGGCCGCTTCGACCGTCAGGTGACCGTGCCGAACCCGGATGTGGGCGGGCGCGAGAAGATCCTGCAGGTGCATGCCCGCAAGGTGCCGCTGGCGCCGAACGTGGACCTTCGGGTGATCGCACGTGGCACGCCCGGCTTCTCGGGCGCCGACCTCGCCAACCTCGTCAATGAAGCTGCCCTGATGGCGGCGCGGGCCGACAAGCGGCTCGTGACGATGGAGGACTTCGAGAAGGCGAAGGACAAGGTGATGATGGGGGCCGAGCGGCGCTCGCTCATCATGACCGAGGACGAGAAGGCGCTCACGGCCTATCACGAGGCGGGCCATGCCGTGGTCGGTCTCCACGTGCCGCAGCACGACCCGATCCACAAGGCGACGATCATCCCGCGCGGCCGAGCCCTGGGCCTCGTGCTCAGCCTGCCCGAGCGCGACTATCTGAGCGTGACGCGCACGAAGTACACCTCGAAGATAGCCATGGCGATGGGCGGCAAGGTGGCCGAAGAGCTGAAGTTCGGGGAGGAGAACGTCACCTCCGGTGCATCCTCCGACATTCAGCAGGTCAGCCGCATCGCCCGCGCGATGGTCACGCAGTTCGGCATGTCGGAGAAGCTCGGCAATGTCGACTATGCGGACCAGCGCGAGAGCTTCCTCGGTGCCTATGGCGGCGGTCAGGCGGTGTCCTCCGACACCCAGCACCTGATCGAGGAAGAGGTAAAGCGCCTCATCGACGAGGGTTACGAGACCGCCAAGCGCATCCTCACCGAGCATAACGACGAGTTCGAGAACCTCGCGCAGGGCCTGCTGGAGTACGAGACGCTGACGGGCGACGAGATCCAGAAGGTGATGCGCGGCGAGAAGCTCGATCGGTCCGACGATGGCGGCAGCCCGCCGCCGACGAATCCCGAGCGTGGCCGCTCGGCGGTTCCAAAGGCGGGCAAGGGCCGATCCAAGGGTGACGACATCTCGGATGGTGGGCCAGACCCCCTTCCGTCCTGACCCAAAACGGAACGCAAGAGAGCCGGCAATCGCCGGCTCTTTTTTGTATCAAATATCCTTCCGGGCTGCGGAATGCCCTTATTGGGCCTCATTTTTCCCTGAGTTGGACGACGCGTTGAGCGTAAAGTTGTCGTTGTAGCGCGACGGGGCGGGGGTTGCCGCGTCAGCGCGTCAGGTATCGAGAATGAGGGGATCTTCCATGACCAACAACACCACGTCGCGCCGTGCCTTCATCGGCGGCGCAGGCGCAACGGCGCTTGCGGCGCCTGCCATCGCCACCGCCCAGGGCCAGACGAAAACCTGGCGCGTCCAGTGTGCGTGGGCCAGCGGCGCCGGCCTCGACGCGTTCAACGCCTGGGCGGACAGCATGATCGAGCGCACGGGCGGCGAGCTTGCGTTCGAGGGCCGCAAGTCTGGCGGCTTCGTCGGTGACTTCGAGGTCTACGATGCAATGCAGGCGGGCACGATCGAGGCGGCGAACGTCTTCACGATCTACTCGCAGCGGATGTCGCCTGCCGGAGCGTTCCTGTCGTCCTACCCGCTCGCCATGCGTGCGCCCCATGAGTGGGACACGTTCTACTACGGTCTCGGCGGCCTTGAGATCGCGCGCGAGATCTATGCGCGGAACAACCTCTACTTCGTGGGCCCCATCCACCACGGCCCGAACATCATCCACGCCAAGAAGCCGATCCAGTACATCGACGACTTCCGCGGCCTGCGCATGCGTACGCCGGGCGGCATGGTCGCGGCGCTCTTCAACGAACTCGGCGCCGAGACGGTGACGCTGCCGGGCTCCGAGATCATGGGGGCCTTCCAGCGCGGCGAGATCGATGCGGCGGACTTCGTGGGCCCGGCGGCCAACTATGCCTACGGCTTCTCGCAGGAGACGCAGTACATCTCGATGGGCCCAGCCGGCTTCATGTCGGTCTACCAGCCTGTCGATCTCATGGACCTCACCGTGAGCCTCGACGCCTGGAACGCCCTCAGCCCGCAGATGCAGCACGTGGTCGAGACCGAGGTGCACGCGTATTCGGATATCCACCACGCGGCGATCCAGGCGGCCGACCAGGCGGCGTGGAAGCAGTTCGAGGCGGACGGCACGAAGGTGACCCGGATCACCGACAGTGAGGTCGACCTCATGACGAAGATCATGGGCCCGATCTGGATCGACTACGCGACCCGCGACCCGGACGCGACGCGCGTCTTCAAGATCCAGCTCGACTACATGACGTCGGGCTCGCTCGGCTATGTCGAGCGCGTGATGTACGACTTCTTCGTCGGCCAGCTCTGACGCCAGACCATCGTCAGCTTTCCGGGGGCCTCGCGCGCTGCGCGGGGCCCTTTTCGTTGATCAGTTGATCAGATCGTCGAGCGCCCGGCCCGCCTTGGTGTTCTCGAGCGGGTCGAACTTGCCGTCCCCTTCCTCGATCTCGGTGGCGGCAACGCCGCCCGCGGTGCCGAACAGGACCGCGGCACAACCCGAGAGCAGCATCGGCGCAGCGAGCAACAGGGCAAGGCGTAGATGGCGCTTCATGGCGCGGTCTCCGGTTGGCGGCCGAACGCTTGGCCTCAGGACGTCAACGCGCGCTGGATCATGGCGGCGCCGAGCAGGCAGAGCAAGACCAGCACGCCCTTCCGAAACGCCTCGACCGAGAGGCGCCGCCCGAGCTGATCCCCCAACCAGAACCCGGCGAAGGAAGCGGGCAGGGCGGCGGCGGAAAGCCAGAGATGCCCTGCCTCGAACACGCCCGCGACCGTGAGGGATACCGCCAGCACTGCGCCGACCGTCGCCATCAGCAGCCCGAGCGTCGCCATGAAGAGCGGCCGCTCTAGCCGGCTGGCGGCGAAATGCATCACGAAGATCGGCCCGGGGGATGAGGTGAGGGCGCCTACGAACCCGCCTGCAACGCCCGCGCCGACGCTTCGCCCGAGCCCTGGCAGGCGCGGTGCGGCACCTGCTGCGGTGCGCGGCAGGCCGAGGAGCTGGAGCACCGCGAAGGCGACGATGAACGCGCCGAGAAGGCCCACGAGCACGCTCCGTGGCAGGTGCGTGGCGAAGGCGGTGCCCAGCGGCGTCGCCACGGCTACCCCCAGCAGCATCGGCCCCGCGAGCCGCGCGGCGCGCCGCCACGCCCCTGCCTGCCAGAACTGCAGCGCGTTCACGGCGACCAGCACGATCGCGTTCACGGCCAGCGCCGCCTCGACCGGTAGGAAGAACGGCAGAACGGCGATCGTGACAAGCGGCAGCCCGAAGCCCAGGGCGCCCTTCACCACGCCACCGGCAAGGAAGATTGCGACCATCGCGGCAATGAGGGCGGGATCGAGCGGGGCCATGCCCCTGACTAGCGCCGCCGCCCGCCCGGCGCTAGCCGCCCGCCCTCGCGCTCACAACCGCCGGCGCAGCGCCAGGACCCCCAGCCCGCTCAGCAGCAGAAGCACCGGCGCGGGCAGCGGCACTTCGCCGACCTGCAACTGGAAGCTGAGCGTATCGCCGTTGCCGCCGAAGTTCGAACTGCCATAGGTCCCGGGGTTGAAGGCGGAGAAGGGGATCTCGAAGCTCAAGAGGCCCGACCACGCGACAAGAACCCCCAGCTCGAACTCTGCGGTATCGTCCCCGCCAACGCCGAAGTCGTCCGCACCACCGGCATCGTCGTCGACATAGATCGTGTCGATGCCCACCGTTTCCCCATCGACCGAGATGGTGGCGGACCCCGCTACGGGCGTGAATTCCGTCGCGCTGATGCTGTTCACGTAGTCCCCGACGTCCAGGAAAGCGTCCCCGTCAGAGAGGATCGGGCGCGGTTCGAACGCGCCGGTCTCGCGCGCGACGTCGCTGCCGGAGAAGGCGATGTCGATGCCCCCGCTGGCATTCGGCGTGATCCGCGCCATCAGCGCAGCGTCAGCCGCACCCGCGCCAAGAACCAGCACAGTTGAAACAAAAAGGGAGCGCATCAGAGCGCTCCCTACCCGTCGTGGCTGCCGCATCGCATCCCCCAAAGCATCACCCCTTAACGACATAGGGGCTGGGGGCACGGTGCGGTCAACTTTGCAAAGTCGTTCAATCCTTTGAAATGCTTCGCGATCCTTCGGCTTTCGCCTCAGAAGTGTATTGCACGGCCGTAAGCGTCGAGAACGCTCTCATGCATCATCTCGGAGAGGGTGGGGTGCGGGAAGACCGTGTTCATCAGGTCTTCCTCGGTGGTCTCGAGCGCCTTGCCCACCGTGTAGCCTTGGATCAGCTCCGTCACCTCGGCGCCGATCATGTGCGCACCCAGAAGCTCGCCCGTCTTCTCGTCGAACACCGTCTTGATCATGCCCTCGGACTCGCCGAGCG
>JBCBHB010000234.1:0-5175 GCA_038526025.1 Pseudomonadota bacterium | reverse complement strand
TCCCGGGCAGCGCCTCGGCATCCGGGAAGCAGGGCAGGCCCAGAACGCGCTCGTGTTTCGGGTTCACGGCCCAGAGCGGCCCCTCGAAGCCGGTCTCCTTCAGCTGAGCCATCACCGCGCCGCCAAGCGACCCCGCCCGTTCCGTCGCGCCAAACACGGCGATCGAGGCCGGCGAGAGCAGCGTTTCCACGTGCTCGAGCGTCATGTTGGGCTCCATCCTCTCGCCGCGCGCGGCCCTCGGTTCTTTCGCAGTGCATCATAGTCTCGCGCGTCGCCATGACAGCTGTAATCGTGCAGCCACGCCGGGCGGGCCGCGTCTCAGCATGGTTAAACGCGTTGGTAACGGCTTGCGGCCATCTTCCCCGGCAGCGGCGCTCGAGTGTTGGCCGGGGCGCGCAGCGCGGGTGGAGAAGCCATGCAGCATTTCAGGGCACGGATCGCAGCGGCCTTCGCCGGCCCCCTCGCGCGCCGGCGGCAGACACAGGATCAGGCGCTCGCCCGGTTCGAACGCGCCGTCGCCGCGGCACCGGCGGATCGCCAGGCGCCGGCGCTCCGCGCCGCGGTGCGGGCAGCTGCCGCCTCGGTGGGGGAGGCGGAGGCGCCGTCGCTTCTCCGCTGCCTGCCGGAGACGGTGGAGGAACGGGCGCTCGCCGCGCTGGTCACCCGCTTCGCCGCGGGCAACGATCCTGGCTTCCGGAAGCTGATCGCGGAGGCGGATGCGGCGCGTGAGCGGTCGGACTGGGGGCGGGCGGCCGCCGCCTATACCGCCGCTCTCGAGCTCTACCCCCTCCATGCCGGCTACTGGGTCCAGCTCGGCCATATGCGCAAGGAACTCCGCCAGTTCGCGGGGGCCGAGGCTGCCTATCGGTCGGCCCGCACGCTCGGCGCCGAGCCGGGGGAGGTCGAGCCTCACCTCGCCTTCGTCTGCCGGGAGACGGGCGCCGAACCCGGCGATCGGCCGCGAGCGACGGGGCGCCTGCCGCTCGACACCCCGCCCATCGAGCCCGAGGCCCGAGGTCTTTGGGAGACGATGCTCGACAGCCCGTGCGACGATACGACAGCAGCCACCCTGATGCGTCTCTCGCCGAAGCGCCGGCTGGTCGCGCACCTGCTCGACAATCCCCGTTTCGCCCCCCGAAACCGCGGCCTCCTGGCGCTGATCGCCGAGGGCGGGGAGGGCTGAGCCATGAGCTCCCCAAGCTTCAGCGTCGTCGTGAACACCTACAACCGCGGCGCCCATCTCGAACACACGCTGCGGGGCCTCACGGCGCTCGACTATCCGAGCTTCGAGATCGTCGTGGTCAACGGCCCGTCAACCGACGATACGGCCGAGCGGCTCGAAGCGTGGCGCAACCGCGTGAAGCTGGCGGACTGTCCGGAGCCCAACCTCTCCATGTCCCGCAACGCGGGCATCGCGGCGGCCGCGGGGGACATCGTGGCCTTCATCGATGACGATGCGGTCCCCCATCCCGCATGGCTCACCGCGCTCGCCCGCGCCTATGCGGACCCGCGCACCGGGGGCGCCGGCGGTTTCACGATCGACCATACAGGCGCCCGCTGGCAGGTCTGCAAAACGGTGTGCGACCGGTTCGGCAACGCCCATCATGTCTCCCGCTTCTTCGACACAGGCCCGCTCAACCGCCCCGGCAGCCCGCTCTATCCCAGCCTGCTTGGCACGAACTCCAGCTTCCGCCGCAGCGCGCTCCTCGAGATCGGCGGGTTCGACCATGCCTTTGCCTACCTCCTCGACGAGACGGATGTGTGCCTGCGCCTCGTCGATGCCGGCCACCGCATCGTCTACGTGCCCGAGGCGCTGGTCTTCCACCAGTTCGCCGCCAGCCATATCCGGGACCCCTCAAGGCTCCCGCGCACGCTCTACCCGTCCGCGCGCAGCAAGGCCTACTTCGTCGAGCGGCACGGCCAGGCCGCCCTGCCCGAGGAGGCAGGCCCGGCTCTGGCGGGTTACGAGCGCGAGATCCGCCAGGCCAACGCCTACCTCGAGAGGGAGGGGCGCATCACGCCTGCGCATCGCGCCAGCCTAGATGCGGATCTCGGCTGGGGTATCGAGGAGGGGCGCGCCCTCGCCAGGCGGTGCGACGGGCGCGCCGGCGGCTCGCTCGGCCCCCGCGTCGTGGCGTCCCCTTTCCAGCCGGTGAGCGGCGGCGATGGCAGGTTGCGCCTCGCCTTCATCAGCCGCGGCCTGCCCCCGGCAGTCGATGCCGGTATCGCACGCTGGACCTGGACGATGGCCCAGGGCCTCGCCGCGCGCGGCCACGAGGTGCATCTGCTCACCGAGGCAGCGGCGCGGTCTACCCATTACGCAGCGGGCATCTGGCGCCACGCCTTTCCGGCCGAGGGCGGCGATGCGGAGGCTCTTGCCGCACGCTGGGGCATGCCGCCGGGGCCCGCGGGCTGGGCCGCCGCCGTGGCTGCGGAGGTCGAGCGCCTCGGCTCCTTCGGGCTCGATGCGGTCTCCTTTCCTATCTGGGACCTGGAGGGTGTTGGCTGTATCGGTGGCGCCGTCCCAACCGTCATGAGCCTCCATACAACCTACGCCCTCTCCGAACCCTTTCGGGCGGACTGGGCCGCCCGTCCCGTCTTCTGCCACCAGCATCTGCGCCCCATGATCGCTGCCGAGGGGCGGGCCCTGGCCGAGGCGCCCGTGGTGCTGGCCAACTCGCACGCCATCCTGAGGGACATCGCGGCGCGCTACGGCGTCGATCTTGGCGCGCGCGCCTGCCTTGTGCCCCACGGCACGGCCGATATCGGAGAGGGCAGCCCCGGGCCGCGTCCGCCAACGGTGCTGTTCCTTGGTCGCTTCGAGGCGCGCAAGGGCTTCGATCTCGCCGTCTCGGTCGTGCGCCGCCTTCTCTCGCGCGTACCCGAGGCGAAGGCGGTCTTTGCCGGCGACGTTCTGGGTGAGGCATGCGGCGCGACGCAGGAGGCGGCCGACCTTGTGGCGCTGCGAGAGCATCCGCGTGTCGCATGGCCCGGGGTTCTGCCGCGGGAGGCGCTGGAGGAAGCGCTGCGGCACGCCGCCGTCGTCCTCTTCCCCAGCCGGTACGAGAGCTTCGGGCTTGTCGCGATCGAGGCCTTTGCCGCCGGAACACCCGTCGTTGCGCTCGACGGCAGCGGGCCCGCCGAAGTGATCGAGCACGGTGAGAACGGCTTGCTGGTGCCCGAGGGCGCGGGCGTCCCTGGCCTGGCGGATGCGCTGGTCGACCTCCTGAGCGCGCCGGAGCGCTGCGCCGCGATGGGCCGTTCGGCGCGCCGGCGCTTCGAAGCGGCGTTCAGTGTCGATGCGATGTGCCAGGCGGCCGAGCAGGTTTACCGTGCTGCCGCTTCCGGCGGCTCGTGCCCGGCTGCCGGGCGCGCGACGGAGAGTGCGGCATGAAGCTCACCCCCCGAAGCCTCGCGGCGGCCCGGCGTGCCTTTGGCCTGCCCCCGCTGCCTGGTACCGTGCTGGCGCGCCGCGTCTCGCTGCAGGGTGAACTGGCCGAGGAAGCGCTCGCCTACCTCCTGATGCGCGAGAACGCGCTGGCCGATGAGCCGGTGCTTGCGGCGCGCCTGGCGGAGATCGCGGCTGCCCATCACGTCGCACCGCGAACAGCGCGGCGCGCCGTCGGGGACCGCACGGCGACGAGGCTTCACCGCCAAGCGACGGCGCGCGCCATGGATGAGATCGTTGCGATGGATCGCCGCTTGTTCGGCGCGGAGGCGGAGCATGCCGCGGCATTGGCGCCTGCGCCGCCTGATGGCCCGCTTGCTGGCACGTCCTGTCTCATCGAGACCTTTGCGGACGGGATCGCGCCGTCAACGCCGCCGTGAAGGTCAGAACCGCTCTGGGCGGGTACGCTCAGCCGGCGCAGCCGGAGGCCGCGCGGAGCGCGAACTCGGTCGTGTAGGTGGCGGCGATGGTGAGCCAGACAAAGAGGACGATCTGACGCCAAGGCGTAGGCGAGCGCGAGGAGGGGGTAAGCTGCATCTCCCGCCGCCGCCGCCGTTCCATCAGCCAGCCACCAAGAACGGCGAAGCCGACGAACACGAGCGAGGAGATGTCGTGAAAGCCGCAACCGGCGGTTTCCTCCATCGCCACTTCTCCCCGCCCCACCACAGCTTCCGAGGGCGGGACACTGCCGCAATCGGATGACGAGGTCGAGGCTTCGCGGCCATGGCCCGCCGGCCTGCATGCCGCGTTCCCGCCGATGTTTCAGGAGTTCTCAGCGCGGTAACGTGAAGGTGAAGGTCGTCCCCTCCCCAGGCGTTGAGGTCGCCCAGATCCTGCCGCCATGGCCTTCGACAACCTCGCGGCAGATGGCGAGACCGAAGCCGGTTCCCGCGAAGCTGCCGCCATCCACGCCGCGAATGCCGGGCCGGAAGATCGCGTCGATCAGATCGGGCGCGACGCCGATACCATCGTCCGAGAAGCTGATCCGAACCTCCCCCGCCGTCTCCCTCGCGTTGATGCGCAGCACGCTCGGTGCGCCCTCCCAGTATTTCAACGCGTTCAGGATGAGGTTCTGGAAGACGAAATGCATCTGCCCCGGGTCGCAGCGCAGCGTGATGGCGGCGTTGCAGATCACGCGCGCCCGGTCCTCTGCCGGCAGCATCGCCAGCACCCGGTCCACGAGTGTGGGTAACGCAACGTCGCGCATGTCTCGCTCCGTCGCGCCGACCCGGGCGAACACAAGCATGTCCTGCAGGAGCGCGCGCATCTCGCCCGCCGTGCCGGCGATCGAATTCATCAGCACGCGGGCTTCGGCGTCCACGTCACCGCCCGCCACCGTCACCAGCGCCTCGACCAGCCCCTCGATATTGGCGAGCGGTGTCTGCAGGTCGTGACCCGCCGCCGCAACGAAGGTCTGCATCATGCGCTGCTTGCGCGCCAGCTCCGCCCGCGCCCGGTCCCGTTCGATGGCGAAGAGCGCCGTTCGGAGGAGCGCCGTGCCATCCATCATCGCCTTGTCGAGAAAATCTGCCGCGCCGATCTTCAGCGCCTCGACACCGATTTCGGTCTCCCCGTGCGAGGTGATCACGATCACGGGGATTTCCTGCTCGACCTCCAGGAACCTGTCGAGCGTCGCGAGCCCGCGGCTTTCGGGCAGGCCCAGGTCGAGGAAGACGAGATCGACCCGCTCCTCCTTCAGATGAGCCGCCGCCTCCGACAGGGAGGCG
>JBCBHB010000233.1:0-5180 GCA_038526025.1 Pseudomonadota bacterium | reverse complement strand
TGGCGCTCCTGGCAGGCGCCGCGATCGGAGCGGCGCTGCCGCAGCTCGTGAGCCATACCTCGGCGCAGGAGGACGCGCGCTCCACCTACGAATACCTCGACCTCTTCGGCGATATCTTCGAGCGCGTGCGCGTCGCCTATGTGGAAGACGTGGACGAGCAGCAGCTGATCGAAGCGGCCGTGAACGGCATGCTCGCCTCGCTCGACCCGCACTCCTCGTACCTGCCCCCCGAAAACTTCGCGGATGTGCGCGAACAGACGAAGGGCGAGTTCGGCGGCCTCGGCATCGAGGTCACCATGGAGAACGGCTTCGTGAAGGTCGTCGCCCCCATCGACGACACGCCGGCCGCCGAGGCGGGCGTGGAAGCGGGCGACTTCATCACGCATATCGACGGCGAGAGCGTGCTCGGCCTCAGCCTCTCGGAAGCGGTGGACCAGATGCGCGGGCCCGTCGGCTCCTCGATCCTCATCACCGTGAGCCGCGAGGGCGCCGAGGAGCCCTTCGACATCGAGATCGTGCGTGACACGATCCGCATCCGTGCCGTGCGTGCGCGGACGGAAGGCAATGTGGGCGTGCTCCGCATCACCACCTTCAACGAGCAGACCTCGAAGAACCTTGCCGAGGGGATCGAGGAGCTGAAGGAAGAGCTGGGCGACGATCTGGCCGGCTTCGTGATCGATCTGCGCAACAACCCGGGCGGGCTGCTGAGCCAGGCCATCGAGGTCTCCGACGCGTTCCTCGAGACGGGCGAGATCGTCTCGACGCGGGGCCGCGACCTCGACGAGGCGGACCGGGTGAATGCGCGGCCGGGTGATCTGGCCGCGGGCAAGCCGCTGGTGGTGCTGATCAACGAAGGCTCGGCCTCGGCCTCCGAGATCGTGGCCGGCGCGCTGCAGGACCATCGCCGGGCCATCGTCGTCGGCGCGAAATCCTTCGGCAAGGGCTCGGTGCAGACCATCATGCGCCTTGGCGAGAACGGTGCGATCAAGCTGACGACGGCGCGGTACTACACGCCCTCCGGCCGCTCGATCCAGGCGCTCGGCATCGAGCCGGATATCCTGGTCGAGGAGCGCCGGGTGGCGAGTTCGGAGGAGGAGAACGAGAACCGGCGCACGCGCTCGGAAGCCGATCTCCGCGGCAGCCTCGAGAACCAGCTCTCGGACAGCGAGCGTGAGCAGCTCGAGGAAGAGCGGGCGCGGCATGAGGCGACGGCGAAGCTCCGCGCGGAGGACTTCCAGCTCGCCTATGCGCTCGATCTGCTGACGGGCCTTGCCGTCTACGACAAGAGCGCCGATCGCTGACCCCAGAACGGCGGGGGTGGAGAACACCCCCCCTTTGCTTCGCGGCGGTCGCACCCTTCGTGCGGCCGCCGCCGACATTCGGAGGTCCCATGGCCGGCACCCCCAGCCCTGCGGAAATTGCTGACCTGCCTTATCGCCCCTGTGTCGGCCTGATGGTGCTGAACCGCGACTGCCACATCTTCGCCGGTCAGCGCATGGACTCGAGCCATGACGCCTGGCAGATGCCACAGGGGGGGATCGACCCGGGCGAGACGCCGACGGAAGCGGCCCTGCGGGAGCTTGGCGAAGAAACCGGGATCAGGTCCGACCGCGTGACGATCCTGCGCGAGAGCGCGCACTGGCGGGACTACGACCTGCCGCCGCACCTGGTGCAGAAGCTCTGGAAAGGCCGCTATCGCGGGCAGACGCAGCGCTGGTTCGCCATCAGCTTCCTCGGCGATGATGCCGAGATCGACATCACCGTGCATGAGCAGGAGTTCAGCCGCTGGAGCTGGATGGCGCCGGACGAGCTGATGCTGCGCATCGTGCCCTTCAAGCGCGATACCTATGGCGCCGTCTTTGCGGAGTTCGCCGATCTGATCGATCGCGGCCGCTGATCGGGCGGCCGCCCCTCAGGGGGCGTCCGCATGTCCGTTCGGCTTTGCTTCAGTTGCGGTCTGCCTGACATCCACGTGCTGCCGCGGCGCGGCCAGAAACATCCGCGTCAGCTCCGGCAGGTTCGCCGTCCGGGTCTTCTCGAAGACCCGCGCCCTGTGCACCTCAACGGTTTTGACGCTGATGCCGAGGATGATCCCGATCCGCTTCGAGGGGTGACCTGCCGCCATGAGCTCGGCAACCTCGAGCTCCCGCGGGGTGAGGGAGTAGAGCGGGGGATCACTGTCCCCGTCGTAAGGGCATGTCTTGATTTCGTAGGGGCATAGCTTTGCATCGCGGCGTACGGCCGCCTGCACGCGCATGCGCAGCCTCTCAACTTCATCGGGGACCTCGATGAAGTCGATCGCGCCATTCGCAATAACAGCTTCCGCGAGATCACCACGGCCTTTGGGGATGAAGGCAACGACCTTCCCGTTCATGATCGTTTTTCTGAGCTGGCGCAAATACGTTACTGTATTCAATCCATCTCTGAAACAAAGCCCGACGAGATTAGCACGCGTCAATGTGCGCTGTGTCGGTATCGCGTCGATCGCCTGGCAGCGTAGTGCAATACCTATCGTCCCTACGGCTTCCCGCAAATGCGTCAGGCAGCCTTCTTCGTCGCAAAACATCAACAGCTCTTGCATAGGAGGAGCCATGGTCAACCTCTGCACGAATTAGTTTCAAAAACAATCGTACAATGCTTGAGATGCAACACGCCAATCAGGGAAATCCCTAGCTTCCACAAAGCGAGACGTATTTCCAACCGAGAATGGGTGTTTGGTGCTCCTTTCCAGGACTTAGAGGACGGTGCTGCCGTCCAGTACTGGTGCATGCAGATTGCTGAGGACATCGCCGAATACACTGTCCTTCTTCGTCAGTGCGAGCACGGCCGAGCACAACGCACCAGCCCTTTCCGCACCCAGCACAGGCTCGGCGAAGGCGCGGTACTTGTCGGTGATCTCTGCGCTGCCGAACGGGCGTTCGGGACCCCCGCGGGCGTGCACGTCGCCTGAGGCATGGATGGTTCCGTCCTGCATCGTGATCGTCACATCCGCCCAGCGTGCGGCGGGGAACCGTTCCTCGTGGTGCGGCGCCGCCTCGGCCGTTGTCAGCGCGACGAGGCGGGCGACGGCGGGGTTCGACAGCCCCGCACCGGAAATCTCGGGAAGGCCGATGCGGCCATACGCGATCATGGTGCCAACCGCGAAGGCAAGGCTGTACTGCGCTTCGGAGGTGGTGGCCGGCATGGTGGAGAAAAGGCGCACCGCGTTCTCGAAACTGCGGATGTGGATCGCCGCGACGCGCTCCGGGTCGATCGCACCGCGCTTGCAAAGTTCCCGAACCGCATCGATGGACGGATGGGCCCAGCGGCAGATCGGATAGGGCTTCACGTATTGCTCGGGCACATGCCAGAAACGGCCGAGATCGACCCAGTGCGGCGCTGCTTCGGGCGCTTCGACCGTGATGGCGGGTGCTCCGGCGAACCCCTGCTCCGCCAGGATAGCGGCGGAGAGGCCGGCCAGCCCGCCCCAGCCGGACCCGTCATGCAGCATCGTGGGCGTTGCGATCTCGCGCATCATCTGGCTGCGGGGGCCGTGATACTCCGCAATGCCCAGTGCCTGGCGTAGCGTTTCCGCGCTGCCGCCCCGCAGGCGCACGGCCATGGCGGCCACGCCGAGGGCATTCCAGGCGCCGGAGGTATGGTAATCCTCGACGGACGCATGGAGTGCGATACCCGCGCGGCCGGCCACCTCGTAGCCCACCACCAGAGCCGCGAGCGCCTCGCGCCCGGAGAGCGCCGGGAGATGCTCCGCCAAGGCCGCAAGCGCCGGCACGGCGACAACGCCGATATGGCCTTTGGTGGGGTTGTAGCCGTCATGCCCGTCGAGATTGTCCGTCTGCGTCGCCGCCGCAAAGACGGCACCCGCGAGGGAGGCGGGGCGGCCATCGAAGAGCATCGTCGCCGCGTCCTCCGGCCCGCCGGGCGCGAAGAGCCGGCGCGCCGTCTCCCGCCCGAGACGGCCAGCCTCCATGGGCGCGGCCGCGGCGCAGATGCCGAGCGTGTCGAGCAGCAGAAGCGCCGCGCGCGCCAGCACCGGCTCGGGAGTGGCGTCGGCCTCCAACGCGAGCGTGAAGCGCGCGACACGCTCGAAGGTGTCGCTGCCCGGCGTGCCGAATGCCTCCGCTTCTCTATCCAACGCGGCCATGGGGATCCTCCGTGAACGTTATGCGGCGCGTGCCGATGCGAGCAGGTGGCCACAAGGACGGCGCGGCTGGGCGTGCCGCAGATAGGGCAGCGCCGCGAAGATCAGCGCCTGGTTCGAGGTGATGACGGGCAAGCCCGCCTCTGCCTCGAGGCGTTCCACGATCTCGACCGCGCGCATATCGGTACAGGAGAGCACGATGCCCTCGGCCGCGGGATGCTGCGCGCGCCGGCCGAGCGCCAGCACATCCTCCGACGCGAGCGCGCCCTGCTCATGGTTGCCGAGCGCGCCGGGCACCTCGGCGCGATGGACCGTTTCGATGCCAGCATGGGCAAGGAAGGCGATCGCACGATCGTTGAGGCTTGGAACATAGGGCGAGGCGAAGGCGACGCGCTGGAGGCCGAGATGACGGCAGGCCGCGACAACGGCCCCCGCAGCCGTCACCACCGCCGCACCCGCGAGCGCGGCCGCACGTGCGGACAGGGCAGCATCGAAGGCGGGGCCATGGGCGAGGGTCGCCGAGGTGCAGCCATAGAGGATCACGTCCGGCCGCACGCCGGCGACAAGACGCAGCGGTTCTTCGAGGGCCGCTTCGCCGAGCCCGCCCATCTGCGCCTCGTCCGGCACGGCGTCGACGTCGTAGCCGCCGAGCCGCGCGACGTGGAGGCTGACGCCAGGGGGCGCGAGGAGGGCGAGGTCGGGCTCGAGATTGGTGTTGGTGAAGGGCACGAGCGCGGCGAGGCGCCCTGCCCCGCGCCCTGCCCCGGGATCGGTCTCGCGCCGGTCGGGCCCGGTCATCGGGCGCTCTCCGACATCACGAATGCTTCGATGACCTCGGCCACACCGTCCATTACCGAGGCCGGGCCGATGGTCGCCCGCAGGCATTGCGGCAGGCCATAGCTGGCCATACCCCGAAGGCTGATGTTCCGGGCGCGCAGGGCGGTATCGAGCGACGTTGCGCGTTCAGCAGTGCAAAGATCGAGAAGCGCGAAGTTGGTGTGACTGTCGGGCACCGTGATGCCGGCCGCGCGGAGGCGCG
>JBCBHB010000232.1:0-5181 GCA_038526025.1 Pseudomonadota bacterium | reverse complement strand
AGCTTCGACGCAGGCGCCTGGGCCGTCTATCCCTCCCGCAATTTCCTGCCGGGCAAGACCCGCGCGGTGATGGACTTCCTCAAGCGCCGCATGCGCCGCCCAAGCGCCGTCAGCGAGACGGTCGAGCCCGCCCAGAAGGTTGTCGAAAGGCACTGACTGGGGCGTTATCCTTGGCTCCGCACCAGGTGGTTCGGCCATGATAAAAACCCAGACGAAGGCGCTTGCGCCGGATTCCGAATCCTGTAATACACCCGCCACCCAAGGATGCGGGCGTAGCTCAGGGGTAGAGCACAACCTTGCCAAGGTTGGGGTCGTGAGTTCGAATCTCATCGCCCGCTCCAAGATCACGATGCATCGAACCGCACGCTGTGCCGCCAGGGCGCAGGCGACGGTGTCGTCGTGAAGCTGTTCGCCCTGAGCACGCTGGGCGCCGATCACACCCGGACCAGCCTCTTCATGGCCCCCTCGCTGGGGGACCATGCACGCGGTCTGGCGGTGTTCTTCCACGGTCGAAACGGGGCACCGGATCAGCCGCAAATCATCGAAGGCGCAGCAGCGCTTGCCCATCACGGCTTCACGGTGCTCGTGCCCGCGCTGCCCTGCTCGGCACCCAACACCGCCGCGGGCACCGCAGGCGGTACGCCGGAACGCTTTACCATGACCCAGCACTACGAGGATGCCGCGCGCGTGCTCGACTGGGCGGGGAAGGGCGGATCGGCAGCGCTCGGCGCCCCTGCGGGACCCGTGCTCGCCATGGGCCACAGCATGGGGGCCTATGCCGCGCTCAGGCTCGCGGCCGAGCGCGGCGCCGGGGTTATCGGCGCTGTGCTGGCGGTCTCCGCGGTCGTGTCCGGGAACGCCATCCTCGCCGCCCGTGAAGCCATGGGCCCCGCGGCGCTGGAGGCGCTGGAACGGGAGGTACCCGGTGCGGCCGCCGAATATGCCACGCACAATCTCGAACCGCTGGCGCCGGCGCTCACCCAACCCGCCGCCTTCCTCACCGGCACGCGGGACGGGCTGACACGGCCCGGCGATGTGGCGCGCTTCGCATCCCTACTGCCGTCGCCCTTCGTGGCCACAATCCCCGACGCGGAGCACTGCCCCTCAGGCACGGCCTACGGCATCGCGCTCGACCGTGCCCTCGGCGCGATCGCCGCAAGCTGGCCGCCTGTCACGCCTCCCAGCGCAGGGTAGCCGCCTGCGTGTCCGCGGCATCGGGACCGGTGCGGATGATGAACTCGCCCGGGTCCCAGACACGCAGCGGACGGCCCGCCGCATCGGGGAGCGTGTAGGTAAGGTCCTGGCGCCGTAGCGAAAACCGCGCGACGCCCTCGGCACCAGGCGCCAGCGCCAGGCGAGCAACGCCCTTCAGCTCCTGCGACGGCCGGGCGATGCGGGCCACGGGGTCCGACACATAGAGCTGCACCACTGCCGTACCCTCGCGGCCGCCGGTGTTCTCCACCGTCACCGTCACCTCGGCCACCGACGCGTCGCCCGAGAGCGCCGACGCCGTCAGCACCGGCGCGCCGAAACGGAACGTCGTGTAGGCGCGGCCGGCGCCGAAGGCGTAGCGGCCCCGGGCCGGATGCTGGTCGTCGGGCAGGTCGATATAGTTCGTCGTGAACTTGCGCCATGCCCCGGGCCACGGGCGCCCGCCTTCATGCGCGCCGTGATGCAGCGGCACCTGGCCCGCATGCGCCGGCAGGGAAACCGGCAGCCGCGCCGTCGGCTCCGCCCGGCCATAGAGCAGGTCGGCAAGGCCGTTGCCCATCTCGGTGCCACCGAAGAACGCGTAGACGAGCGCCTGCGCCGCCTCCGGCAACCCGCCCAACACCAGCGGACGGCCGGCAAGAACCACCGTCGCCATCGGCTTGCCGCTGAGCGAGAGCCGCTCCAGCAGCAGGCGCTGCGGCGCGGGAATGTCCGGCGCCGCGCGCGAGGCGCATTCGCCCGTATGCTCCTTCGCTTCGCCCACTACGGCGACGATGACATCGGCCCAGGCGGCCAGCGCCTCCGCCTCTGCCAGCAGCACCGCCGCCGGGCGCGGGTCGGGCGTCACGGTCTCCGGCACGAAATTGAGGCGGTCGATCACCGCCGCATCCTCGACGATCGGCGCACCTGGCGCGAAACGGATGGTGTTGCCGGACGCCGCCAGCCCCTCGCGAATGGTCACCGAGGCATGCGGGTCGCCGGACACGGCCCAGGTGCCCAGCATGTTCGGCCGGTCATCACCAAGCGGGCCGATCAGCGCGATGCGCAGCCCGTTCTGGGCAAGCGGCAGCACCCCGTCGTTCTCCAGCAGCACCGCGGCCGCACTGGCCGCCCGCCGGGCAAGCGCACGCGTCTCGGGCCTGAGCGGGGCGGCCGCGGCGCGCTCGGCAGTGGCCCCGCGCAGCGGATCATCGAAGAGGCCGAGACGCTGCTTGAGCGTCAGGATCCGCGTGACGGCCGTGTCGATCATGTCGAGAATGGCCGTGGCAGGCACGCTGACACCGCTCTCCGGGTCGTCGATGCCGCGCTCGGCCAGTGCAGGCAGGGCGTCGAGGTAGTCCCCGCTGATCATGTCGAGGTCGATCCCGGCGAGCAGCGCGCGCGCGGCCCGCGCCTCCCGACCGCCGAGGCCGTGGGCGGTCAGCTCGCGGAGGCCCGTGTAGTCCGACACCACCACGCCCTCGAACCCCGCCACGGCGCGCAGCCAGTCGTTCACCAGCGGATGCGCGTGCATCGGCACCCCGTTCAGCGTGTTGAAGCCGGTCATTACCGCCGTCGCCCCGGCGGCCACGCCTGCGCGAAAAGGTTCGGCATAGACATCGTAAAGCGTGTGAAGGGCGATCTCGGCCGCGTCGTAGTCCCGCCCGCCAACGGCCGCGCCATAGCCGAGGAAGTGCTTCAGGCAGGCGGAGAGGCGCTCGGGGTCCGCAAGATCATCGCCCTGAAACCCGCGCACCATCGCCTCGGCATAGCGTGCGGCCAGCCACGGGTCCTCGCCCGGGCTCTCCGCCACGCGGCCCCAGCGTGCATCGCGGCAGATATCGAGCATAGGCGCATAGGCCTGGTGGATACCCTCCGCGCTGGCCTCGCGGGCCGCGGCGGCGGCAGTCTCCTCCACCAGCGCCATGTCGAAGCTGGCGGCGAGGCCGAGGGGCAGCGGCATCAGCGTCCGGTGCCCGTGGATCACGTCCTCCGCGAAGAGCAGCGGGATGGCGAGGCGGCTGGTCATCGCCACGTCCTGCAGCCGCTTCACCGTGTCGAAGGACTTGGTGCCGAAGACGCTGCCCACGCGGCCCTCGGCGATCAGCTCGGTCAAGGGCGGGCCGCCCGCCTCGCCCGTGGCCGGTCCCTCGCCCGCCGAGAACAGCGCCAGTTGACCGATCTTCTCGCCAAGCGTCATCCGCGCCAGCAGCGCGGCGACGAAGGCCTCGCGCTCCGCGTTGCTCATTTCTCAGCGCTCATTCGGCGGCGATGCGGTGGCGGATCGGGGCAGTGACGATCGGCTGCAGCCGTGCCTCCCCGTCCTCGATCACGAGGAGATCCGCGTAGAAGGGCGCCCCTTCCGGGGCCATGGGGGGTTCGTGTTCGTGCATGACGCTCACCACGATGGCTCGTGGCAGATGCTCGCGCAGGATGCGGTGGAAGTCGAGCACCGCGTCGGGGTCAAGCGCCGAACAGGCTTCGTCGAGCAGCAGGAGATCGGGTCGCTGCAGCAGCATGCGCGCGAGCACCAGGCGTTGGCGTTGGCCGCCCGAGAGCGTCTCCACCCAGGGCTTCGAGCCGCAGAGCACCTCGTGCAGTTCCGGCACGAACCGCGCGAGCCCCGCCTCGCCCAGCACTGCGGCAACGGCAAGGTCCGCGTGCCGGTCGGCATGGTCCGGGTATGTCACCAGCTCCTTCAGCGTCAGCCGCGGCGGCAGGTCCGCGTCCTGCCCTGCGAAGAACGCCCGCTCGGGCCGGATCACCGCGCCCCCGCCATAGGGCCAGAGCCCCATAACCGCCTTGAGCAGGCACGATTTGCCCGCCCCGTTCTGCCCCCGCACATAGGCCCAGCGGGCCGGGCGCACGTTGAGCGTGGGCACCTTCAGGAACGGTGCCGCCCCATGGCCGCGATGCGCGAGCTCGAGGTTGTGCAGGCGCAGCCCGAAGCCGGGGTCCGCCATCGAGTAGGCGAAGGCATGGCGCCCCGTCTCCGCATAGAAGCGCTTGTTGTCCCCAGCGCGTTCGATGGCGTCGGCAAGCTCCGTTAGCCGGCTCGTATTGGCCTTCAGCGTCGCCAGCGCAGGCATCACCTGGATGAACCATGAACTGTCGTTGATCAGCTCCGCCACCAGTTCCGAGCTTGCCGCATAGGTCTTGAAGCTGATGGCGCCCGAGAGATAGGCGGGCAGCCCCGGCAGGTAGCCGAGCAGCCTGTTCGTGATGAAGTTGTAGCCGTTGGTGAAGGCCATGAAGCCGGACTGTGTGCCGTTCAGCCGGTGCCAGGTCCCGTCCACCGCGCCGTAGAGCCGCTCGTTCACCCGCGCCTGAACGCTTTCCCCCCGGCTGATGGCCATGCGCGGCGCGCGCACCAGCATCTGCCCAAGCTCGCCGCGCCACGACCCATCGGCCCGCTGGCGCGCGATGGTCTGGCGCTCGAGCACCCGGCCGAGGCGCCAAGCGGCCCAGGTCATCACAGGCACGTAGGTCGTCACCAGCACCACCACGAGGAGGAAGCTGCCATAGGCCCCGGGCGAGAGATCGACCGTTATCCCGGTCTGCACCGCGACGAAGGCCGAGAGCGCAGCCGCCCAGTCATCCAGGAACCCCACCGGGGCCGAACGTTCGAGCAGAGCGACCGAGACGAAGTAGATCGAGGCGAACGCGCCCCATAACCCCATGGCGAGCCCGATGACCGCGCCGAACACGCTCATCGAGCACTCATCCACGCGCTGGTCGATGTTGTCCGGCAGCCGCGCGAGCGGGCTGTCGTCACGGTCGGAGACGAGATTGGCCGAGACATGCCCCGCCCGCAGCATCCCCGCCTGATACTGCGCCTGCACCCAGGCCCGCGCCTTCCGGTGGAGCGTGCTGGAGGCGAAATGGCGAAGCGCCACGCCCCCGATCCGCGCAAGGGCGATGGCGGCGTAGATCCCGGCGGCCCCCAGCACCCAGCCGAGCGGGTCGTTCCCGGCCTCCGCCGCATGAACG
>JBCBHB010000231.1:0-5202 GCA_038526025.1 Pseudomonadota bacterium | reverse complement strand
TGAACCCCGCGCGCGGCTCGGTCGTGGTGGAGGCGGCGGTGGCGGAGGCGCTCGCCTCGGGTCATCTGGGCGGCTATGCGGCCGATGTCTTCGAGCTCGAGGACCGCTCGCGACCGGATGCACCCGGCACCGTGCACCCCGCCCTGCTGGCCCATGAGCGGACGGTGTTCACCCCGCATCTCGGCTCGGCCGTCATCCCCGTCCGCAAGGCCATCGCGCGTGCTGCGGCCGACGAGATCATCCGCCGCCTCGCACAGTAGCGAGTGGCGGCGGCGCGCTGCGCGCGCGGATCGGTGAGGACGGGGGCGGGAGATAGCCGCCTCCGTCCGCTTAGGGTTACGCCTCAGCGCTCGCCATCCCCCTCACCGTCGCCACCGTCATGCCCGTCATCGTGGCGCCCGAAGCCCTGGGCGCTGCCGCCGGCCACAGCCGGTTCGGGCTTCGGCTGCGCTTCCGGCTCCTCCCGCGCCGCGGGCTGCTGGGCGGGGCGTGCGGGCACCTGGTGCATATGGACGTCCTGCTGCGGGTAAGGGATCGAGATCCCCTCCGCGTCGAAGCGCTCCTTCATCTGCTGCATCAGGTCCCAGTAGAGCGTCCAGTAATCGACCGTGCGCACCCAGGGCCGGCAGATGAAATTCACCGAGCTGTCCGCCAGCTCGTGCACCCGGATCATCGGCGCGGGGTCCGGCAACACGAGCGGGTGCGCCTTCACCGTCTCCTCCATCACCCGCATCGCCTTGCGGATGTCGTCGTCGTAGCTGATGCCGAAGATCAGATCGACGCGGCGGGTGGTGCTGGCGGTGACATTGGTGATGACGTTGCCCCAGACGTTCTTGTTGGGGATCACGATCACCTGGTTGTCCGGTGTGACGACCGTGGTGGAGACGATGTTCACCGCCCGCACCGTGCCGGCCACGCCGCCCACATCCACGTAGTCTCCTTCATCGAACGGCCGGTTGAGCATGATCATCAGGCCGCTGGCGAGGTTCCCCAGCGTATCCTGGAAGGCGAAGGCCAGGATGAAGGAGGCACCGCCTATGAGGGCGAAGACGGGCGAGATGTCGATACCAAGACCGGAGAGCACGACCATGAGGCCGAAGGCCAGCACCAGCCAGTAGATCACGCCCACGAGGAACGCCTGAAGCAGCTTCGAGAGATGCGGCACATGGCCGATCCAGCGCCGCACCAGCCGACGCACGATACGCGCTATGAAGAGCAGGCCGATGAGCGATCCGACGATGACACCGACATCGATGGCGACCTGCACGCCGCCGTCCCGGTCGGTCACCCAGGCGAGGGCCTGGGCAACGAGGGTCTGGAAATCGGCGGTGCGCGTCTCCTCCACGATGATCGAGGCGCGGTAGGCGCGCAGCTCGGCGATCACCGCTTCGTCCCCGCCCTTCTTCTCCCAGGCGGTCACGATCTTGGAGAAACGGTCGAAGAGATCCTTGCGCACGGCGACAAGCTCGGTCAGCCGCTCACGCGCCGCTTCCTCGACCGTGCCCTCGGTGCGGAAGATCGCAACCTGGGCTGCCATGACCTCCTCGGTCTTGGCCCGTACGATTTCGAGCCAGGCGAGCGAGAGATTGCCGAGCTCTTCCTGCGTGAGCGGCACCAGGCGCAGCTCCAGTTCCTCGGTCGCCGTCGCGGGGTCGAGCACTTCGATGGGCAGGCCCGTCTCCTCGTCGCGCGCCGCATCGTTCACCACCGCGTCGACGACAGCGTCGGCCGCCTGTTCGGCCGCAGCCTCCGCTTCGGCACCCTCGCCAACCGCGCCTTCGGCAACGGCCTCGGCCTCGGCGGCCTGTTCGACGGCCGCTTCGAGCTGCTCGGCGGCATCGGCGGCTTGTTCTGCGGTCTCCTCCGACGCAGCGGATCGGGCCTCATCCGTCTCGGCCGCTTCCTCCGCCGCCTCTGTCTGCGCAGGCGTGGTGGTCTGTGCCGTGGCCGCTGGCACGTGAATGAGCGGGACGAGGAGGAGGAACGCGGCCGACACAATGAGCGCGGGCAAGGACTGCCGCGTGAAGTGGAATTCCCAGGTCATGATATTGTCTCGCGAGGGTTGGAGCTGCGGTGAGTAAAGCAGACCCGCCGCGCCACCGGTAGTTGCATTTCGTATCGAAACGCAGCCACGGCTGAATTCAGCCCGGAGAGATGGAACAGAAAAAGCCCCCGGATCATGGTCCGGGGGCTCTGTCGGTGGTGCGTTGAGGGGGTTAGGAACCGGCGCGAACGCGGGACCACACTTCAACGCGACGGTTGTTCGCGCGGCCCGAGTTCGTGTCGTTGCAATCCACCGGCATTTGCTCGCCGAAGCTCATCGCCTGAAGCTTGATCCGGCTGAGGGTATCCGGATCGAACTGGTCGGCAAGCACCGCCTGCACGGCCTTGGCGCGCTGAGCCGCCAGAGCCGAGTTGCGGTCCGCGGGGCCAACGCTGTCTGCGAAGCCCACAAGCAGGATTTCCTGGCCATCGAACTCGCGAGCCCGAAGCCGCTCAGCCAGCGCCTTCATGCTTTCGATCGATTCAGCGTCGAGCGTGCTCGAGCCCGGCAGGAAACGGAAGGTGATCGAGAGGCGGTCGGCGTAGCGCAGCTCCTGCATCATCGCAGCGAACTCCGCCCCGTCGAAATCGGCCTCCACAGCCGCGGTGTGAATGAGCGCCATGCCCATATCCTGGATCTTCATGCGCTTGATCCCGGCGCTGCTGTACCCGGCTTCGCTCACGTAGCGGTGGGCGTCGCTGGTCTTGACCCAGTCCATGAAGGACGCCGCGACCGGATGGATGCCCGAGCCCTTGCCATAGGCGTGGATCGGGATGGTCATCGGGTAGTGCTCGACCTGCATGTCGAAGTCCGACGGCGAGGCCGTGAGACCGCAGACCTTGCGGATGCCCATCATGGTGGCGTTGTGCGTCTTGGCCGCGGCGCGGTTCACCACGCCGATGGCGTTCCGGTCTGCCTTGACGGCGGCGATCACGCTCTCCTCGCTGTCATGCTGGACCACGCCATCCGGCTGATCGGCATTGAAGCGGGCGAGCTGGATCAGCGACCGCGGCGCCTTGGCGAGACGCCCCTCGACCACATGCAGCGTGATCGGGAAGTCGCCGCCGCCGAGCGGACGCCAGGAACGGAGCTGACCGTCCCAGATCCGCCGCATCTCGGCGGTGCCGATGGCGCGCACAGGCATTGCCTCGTTCGCAACGACCACGAGACCGTCGTGCCCAATCAGCGCCTGCTGTGCAGCCGTGAGGTCGAGGCCGGCATCCTTCGCCGCGCCTTCTTCGAGGCCGCTGTTCAGGACGGCCAGCTCCACCTCGCCGGCGGAGAGCGCCTTGGCCGCACCCTGCGGGTCGGCGGTGCGGACGCTGATCTCCGCGAGCAGCTCATCGCCTTCACCGTAGAGTTTGATGGTCGACGGCACCCCGGTCTCGGGCGACGCTGCGTAGCGATGACCATTGGCCATCGCGTAGCCGTGCCAGAGATGCGCGAGAAGCGCCTGGTTGTCCGCGTCTGAACCATAGACCGCGAATTGCGGCTCGTGGCCGGCGCTCTTCGGGCATGCAGCGCCGACGCACTCGACGATGGTCTTCTGCACGCGGAACTCGCCGAGCGAGGTGCGAATGATGTAGGCCTTGCCGTCGAAGCCCACGAGCTCGCCGCGGATCTCCGTGCCGTCATTGGTTGCCTTCAGCACCACGCCGCGCAGGCTTTGGGTCGAGACAGCCGGCTTGGCAGGCTTCGGACACCCGTCCCCGATGCATTTCACGTCGCTTGAGGCGATCTCCACCGTTCCGACGGAGCTCTGCACCACATAGGTGTTGCCGTCGAAGGCGAGGAGCTGGCCGTGGATCTGCGCGTTCCCCTTGAGGGCACGCAGTGTAACCTCGCCAAGCGCCTCCGCTTCCGCGTTCACGCTGCTCACGGACCAGCTCATGCCCGCGACGATGCAGAGGGCGCTCGCCGTGCTCACAAGCCGCGCGAAGGTCACTCGATTTTTCGCCGCCTTAGTATGACTTCCCATGGTCATCTCTAGGTTCTCCCAGGTTTTGTCGCCACACGCGGAAGAGTTGTCCTCGCGAGACGGACACTGACGCCGCACTTGCGGGAGCCGGATGCGCCGGCCCCTGCCGGTCGCCCGCCATGGCGGACGGATATTCTGTTGCGAGACGTGTGGCGGACTTCTCCTGTGCCGAGCCCTTGTTGGCCCCGCGGTCCGTTACCCTTCACGCCTCGTTCGGCAGATCACGTGGCGGGGCGGCCATGGCCTGGCGCGCCCCGGGGGGCCGTGATCAGCCGTGCGCGCCCATCTCTTCGTACATGTGCTCGATGTGGCGCGCGGCTTCGAGGAGGGCTTCCTCCTGCGAGGCGATGGAGTAGAGCTCGAGCAGGCCGGCCTCGCCGCCCTCCGCAATGCCCCGCATCGCCGGGCCGAGGTCGCTCCACCGGCTCCGCTCCTCGAGCAGGGCCAGCTTGATGTGCTCCGGCGGGGCCGGCAGCTTGAGCGCCTCGACACCGCCGAGCAGTGCCTCGAGCGAGTTCTCGAAGAGCGTGATGGTCTCGCCCAGGATCTTGCGGTTCTCCTCGGGCTTCACCTCGAGCGCGATCTTGGTGACTTCCTTGGCCATCTTCTGCGTGAGCATGGCCTGGCGCACCGAGAGCTCCACCGCGATCAGCACACCAAGGTGCTGCGCCGTGTCGCCATAGACCGAGACGAGCCGCTTCTCGACATTCTCGCACATGAAGAGGAGTGCCGAGTCCGAACGGGCGAGATTGGCGAAGTCCGCATCGTCCACCGCACCGTTGGCTAGGATGTTGTCCACGGTCGCCTTCATGGCCGGCCACACGGCTTCAACGGCCGAGAGCGCCTCGAGCACCTCGCCGCTCGGCTCCGCCTCGAGATCGAGCTCGGCATCGCCGTGGCGAAGGCCCTTCAGCACCTTCTCGAACAGCGTGGCCTCGTCCTCGAGGTTCTTGAGGAACCGCGAAGGCTCGACATTGAGCTTGATGAAGCCCGCGCACATCGGGATGCGCTGCGTGATCACCGCCTGCTCTTCGGCCAGCGTGACGCGGTGCGTCGCCGCGGCGAAGGAACCATCCCCGCCGGAAGCCGCGCGCGCGACGGTCGACCGTGACGTCAGCGCACCTGCTGCGGGGCTCGCTGCCATGCCCGGGCCGAGGCTGCGTCGGCTGAATGCAGTCTT
>JBCBHB010000230.1:0-5202 GCA_038526025.1 Pseudomonadota bacterium | reverse complement strand
CGCTGGAGGAGACGCTGCCTGAGCCTGGCTTCTGGAAGCGGCTGGAGAAGCGCCTCCGCCGCTCGGCGATGCGCAAGCTCCGCACCAAGGCGGCGGGCACGACCATCGCTCGGGAACCCTGGGGCACCTTCGCGCCGGATGCGAAGGGTGAGCGGCTGATCCGGGCGGCGCGCGGTGCGCCCCTCCTGCGCTCCACGGTCAGGGCGCATGTGACCCTGCAGCTTGGTGAGCGGACGGGCGGCCCGGTGGACGCACGCTACGCGGGCTACCCGATGAGGTTCTACCCGGCCCGCTCGGAAAGCGCGCGGCTGATGCTGCTGGCGCCGGACCGGTACCAGGCGGAGGAGTTCGCGTTCCTCGCAGCCCATGGGGACCGCGAGGGGGTCTTCCTCGACATCGGCGCGAATGCCGGGGCCTACAGTTTCTGGGCGGCGCGGGAGGGCTGGGACGTGCTCGCCTTCGAGCCGGACCCCTTCATGCACGATGCGCTGATGGCCAACATCCTGATGGCGCGCGCGGGCAGCCCCGATACCGCCGTGCCGATCGACCTGCTACGTACCGCGCTCGACGACAAGGCGGAGGCCGGCGCCTTCAGCCAGCGCGTCCAGTCCCTCGTCGCGGGCACGGACGATATGGTGGAGGTGGCAACGAACCTTCTCCACATCGTGCTCGACGAGCGCGATGTGCGTGCCGTCGGCGCCCTCAAGATCGACGTGGAGGGCGCGGAGGACCGGGTGCTGATCCCCTTCTTCCGCGAAGCCCCTGCGGCGCTTCACCCTCGTGCAATCCTGATCGAGCATGTGGCATCACCACTCTGGAAAGAGGACGTGATGCAGGTGCTCAGCGACCACGGCTATCGGCCCGTGTTTCGCAATGCCCACAACACCGGGCTCGTCCGCCCGGTCGATCACGCCAAAGACTGAAGGAGCGTCCCAATGGTCGAGCTCGCCCTGCCCAAGAACAGCCAGATCAAGGTCGGCAAGACCTGGCCGAAGCCCGACGGCGCGAAGGACCCGCGTGAGTTCCGCATCTATCGCTGGGACCCGGATACGGGCGACAACCCCCGCGTGGACAGCTACACGATCGATCTTGCGGAATGCGGCCCGATGGTTCTGGACGCGATCATCAAGATCAAGAACGAGGTCGACCCGACGCTGACCTTCCGCCGCTCCTGCCGCGAGGGGATTTGCGGCTCCTGCGCCATGAACATCGACGGGACGAACACGCTGGCCTGCCTTAAGGGCATGGACGAGATCCAGGGGCCGGTGAAGATCTATCCCCTGCCCCACATGCCCGTGGTGAAGGACCTCGTGCCGGACCTCACGCACTGGTACGCGCAGCATGCGAGCATCAAGCCCTGGCTCGAGACGAAGACGCCGGCGCCGGAGAAGGAATGGCGCCAGTCCGAGGCCGACCGCGAGAAGCTCGACGGTCTCTACGAGTGCGTCATGTGCGCGTGCTGCTCCACCTCCTGCCCCAGCTACTGGTGGAACGGTGACCGGTATCTGGGCCCGGCCACGCTGCTTCACGCCTATCGCTGGATCATCGACAGCCGTGACGAGGCGACGGGCGAGCGGCTCGACAATCTCGAGGACCCGTTCCGGCTCTATCGCTGCCACACCATCATGAACTGCGCCTCGACCTGCCCGAAGGGTCTGAACCCCGCGAAGGCGATTGCCGAGATCAAGAAGATGATGGTCGAGCGCACGCTTTGAGGCGCGACCACGCCTCGTGACTGACCCCGGCGCGTATTGCGACGTGCCGGGAACCCGCCCGCCGGAATGAACCGCGGGCTTATCGCAGAAAGCGAGGCTCCCAATGGTCATGAACCCGAACGCCCCCCGCGCGGGGGCCCTTGAGGCATTGGCGGCGGAGGCCCGGGCGGGGCGGATGGACCGGCGCGAGTTCGTGGCCCTGGCGAGCGTGCTGGGCGCGAGCGCGGCGGGCGCCTACGGCATGCTGGGGCTTCCGGCGCCAGCGCGGGCCGATGAGGGCACGCCGGTTCAAGGCGGCACCCTGCGCGTCGCGATGCTGATCAAGAACATCGCCGACCCGCGGAAATACGACTGGCCGGAGATGGCCAATGTCGCCCGCCAGTTCTGCGAGACGCTGGTGCGTTGGGAGCCGGACTTCACCTTCTCTCCCCAGCTGCTCGAGAGCTGGGAGGTGAGCGAGGATGCGCGCACCTACACCCTGAAGCTCCGTCAGGGCGTGACCTGGACGAACGGGGACGCGTTCACGGCGGAGGACGTGGTCTTCAACATCGCCCGCTGGTGCGACAAGGGCGTGGAGGGCAACTCCATGGCCACCGCCATGGCCTCGCTGATCGACGCGGAGACGGGGCAGCTCGCGGAAGGCGCGGCGGAGATCGTCGACGAGCATACGGTGGTTCTCAACCTGCCGAAGGCGGATATCTCGCTGATCCCGGCATTCTCGGACTATCCGGCCCTGATCGTGCATCGTGGGTTCGATGAGGCGGGCGGGGACCTCGCGACGGCGCCCATCGGCACCGGCCCCTTCGAGCTCGAGGAGATCGATATCGGGGTGATGGCCCGCGTGAAGCGGCGGGAGAACGGCGCCTGGTGGGGCGGTGCGGCCAATTTCGACGCTATCGAGTTCATCGATTTCGGCACGGATCCGACAGCGACGCTCAACGCGCTCGAGGCTGAGGATGCGCATGTCAACGACGAGACACCGGCGGACCTGATCGAACAGCTCGACGCCATCGGCCTGGTGCGGGCGGAGAAGGAGACGGCACAAACGATCGTCGCCCGCATGAACGTGAACGCCGCCCCCTACGACGACGTGGCCGTGCGCCGGGCGATCCAGCAGATCGTGAGCAACCAGGGGGTGATGGCACTCGGCGTCGATGGGCGCGGGCTTGTGGCCGCGAACCACCATGTGGGCCCCATGCATCCGGAATACGCGGACATTGGCGCGCCGGCGCATGACGTTCAGGCCGGCGTGGCCGCGCTGCAGGCGGCAGGGCATGGCGAAACGGAGTTCGACCTCGTGTCGATCGACGGGGACTTCCAGCGGACCACCATGGACGCCGTTGCCGGCCAGCTGCGCGCCGCCGGGCTGAACGTGAAGCGCACGGTCATCCCCGGTGCGACCTTCTGGAACAACTGGACGGGCTATCCCTTCTCCGCGACCGATTGGGGCGGCCGTCCGCTCGGCGTGCAGGTTTTGGCGCTCGCCTACCGCTCGGGGGAGGCCTGGAACGAAACGGGCTATGCCAACCCCGAGTTCGACGCGGCCCTCGACGAAGCGCTCGGCATCTTCGACGCGGACAAGCGGCGTGGCGTCATGGAGCGGCTCCAGACCATGCTGCGCGACAGCGGCGTGATCATCCAGCCCTACTGGCGCAAGCTCTACCTGCACCACGTGCCGGCGCTGAAGGGCTACGAGCGCCACCAGGCCCGCGAGATGCACTTCGACCGCGCCTGGCTCGACGGCTAGCGCGCCCGATAAGGCCAGTCCGCGCCCCGTGCTTGCGAAGTGCGTGCACTGGTTGAATAGTCCCTGCGGGGGGCGCCGGATGTGCCGGGGCCCCACCCCAAACCAGGGCGGCCACGATCCGCCCACCGCAGGGAGACTTCCATGACCAGCTTCAATCGCCGCCGGCTGATGCAGCTCGGTGCCGCGGGCGCCGCGCTGGCGTCCGCGCCGCGTTCGTTCGCGGCCGAGCCCAAGAAGGGCGGGACGATGCGCATCGGCCGGGCCCATGGCTCGACCACCGACAACCTGGACCCCGGTGTCTGGGAGAACGACTTCACGATCGGGCAGGCCTTCACCTACTGCAACTACCTGACCGAGATCGACGAGAACAACGCGCTGGCGCCCGAGCTTGCGGAGAGCTGGGAAGCCTCGCCGGATGCCAAGGAGTGGGTCTTCAAGATCCGCAAGGGCGTGACCTTCCATAACGGCAAGGACGTGACGCCGGAGGACGTGGTCGCCTCGCTGAACCACCACCGTGGCCCGGACGCGAAATCGGCCGCCGCGGGCATCGTGGGCCAGATCGAGGACATCAAGGCGGATGGGGACAACGTCGTCTTCACGCTTTCGGGCGGAAACGCGGATTTCCCGTTCATCATGTCGGACTATCACCTGCCGGTGCTGCCCTCGGCGGACGGCAAGATCGACTGGCAGAACGGCATCGGCTGCGGGCCCTACAAGATCACGAGCTTCGAGCCGGGCGTGCGTGCGACCTACGAGAAGTTCGCCGACTACTGGAAGAGCGACCGGGCGCATTTCGATGCGGTCGAGCAGCTTTCGATCTCGGACGCGGCGGCCCGTATCAACGCGCTGCTGACGGGCGAGGTGGACGTGATCGACCGCGTCGATCTCAAGACCGTGGAGCGGCTGAAGCGCGCGCCGGGCGTGGCGGTGGAGCAGACCAACGGCAACCAGCACTTCACGCTGCCGATGGACACGCGCCTCGCCCCCTTCGACAACCCGGATGTGCGCCGGGCGCTGAAATACGCGCTGGACCGCGAGGACCTGCTGCAGAAGATCCTGCGCGGCTACGGCACGCTTGGTAACGACCACCCGATCGGTCCGGCCAACACCTACCTCAACAAGGACCTCGAGCAGGTCGCCTACGATCCGGACAAGGCGAAGTTCCACCTGAAGCAGGCCGGCCTCGACAGCCTGACCGTGGATCTTCACATGTCCGAAGCGGCCTTCGCGGGTGCGGTGGATGCCGGCACGCTCTATGCCGAGAACGCGGCACCGGCGGGTATCACCATAAACGTCGTGCGCGAGCCGGCGGATGGCTACTGGTCAAATGTCTGGATGAAGAAGGGCTGGGTTGGCTCGTACTGGGGCGGCCGGCCGACCGAGGACTGGATGTTCAGCCAAGTCTACCAGACCGGTGCGGACTGGAACGAGGCCTTCTGGTCGAACGAAGGCTTCGACAAGCTCCTGAAGGAGGCCCGCGCCGAACTCGACCCCGCCAAGCGCGGCGAGATGTATGGCGAGATGCAGCGTATCCTGCGCGACGATGGCGGCTCGGTGATCCCGATGTTCTCCAGCTACGTGTTCGCCCGGTCGACGAAGCTCGACCACGGCCCGAACATGGCTTCGAACTGGGATATGGACGGCCACAAGCTGGTCGAGCGCTGGTGGTTCGCCTAATCTGAACAACGGCTTAAAGACCTGCGGCGCCGCCTCCTCACCGGGGCGGCGCTTGCCGTTTCG
>JBCBHB010000229.1:0-5229 GCA_038526025.1 Pseudomonadota bacterium | reverse complement strand
CGCCCTTGACGCGGCCGAAGATGGCGCCCTCGACACGGTCGCCGCGTCAAGGGCGGCTTCACCGTGGATCTCGGCGGCGCCGTGGCGTTCCTGCCCGGCTCCCAGATCGACGTGCGCCCGGTACGCGACGTGACGCCCCTCATGGGCGTGCCCCAGCCCTTCCAGATCCTCAAGATGGACCGCCGCCGCGGCAACATCGTCGTCTCCCGCCGCGCCGTGCTCGAGGAGAGCCGCGCCGAGCAGCGGGCCGAGATCGTCGCCCGCCTCAAGGAAGGCGACATCGTCGACGGCGTGGTCAAGAACGTCACCGATTACGGTGCCTTCGTGGACCTCGGCGGCGTCGACGGTCTCCTGCACGTCACCGACATGGCCTGGCGCCGTGTGAACCACCCGTCCGAGATCCTCACCATCGGCGAGACCATCAAGGTCCAGGTCATCAAGGTGAACAAGGACACGCAGCGCATCTCGCTCGGCATGAAGCAGCTCATGGCCGACCCGTGGGAGAGCGTGGCGGCGAAGTACCCGAACGGCTCCAAGTGGACCGGCCGGGTCACCAACATCACCGACTACGGCGCCTTCGTGGAGCTGGAGCCGGGGGTCGAGGGCCTCGTCCACGTCTCCGAAATGAGCTGGACGAAGAAGAACGTCCATCCGGGCAAGATCGTCTCGACCTCCCAGGAGGTCGAGGTGATGGTGCTCGACGTCGACCAGGTGAAGCGCCGCGTCTCGCTCGGCCTGAAGCAGTGCATGGGCAACCCCTGGGACACCTTCGCCGAGCAGTTCCCGGCCGGCACGGAAGTCGAGGGCGAGGTCAAGAACATCACCGAGTTCGGCCTCTTCATCGGCCTCGAGGGCGATATCGACGGCATGGTCCACCTCTCGGACATCTCCTGGGACCGCTCCGGCGAGGACGCGATCCAGGATTTCAAGAAGGGCGACATGGTCCGCGCCGTCGTGCTCGACGTGGATACCGAGAAGGAGCGCATCTCGCTCGGCATCAAGCAGCTTGGCGGGGATCCGTTCGCGGAGGCCACCCAGGGCCTCAAGCGCGGCGCGGTCGTCACCTGCACCGTGAGCGCCATCGAGGATGGCGGCATCGAGGTCGAGGTCGAGGGCATGAAGGCCTTCATCCGCCGCTCCGACCTCAGCCGCGACCGTGCCGAGCAGCGCCCCGAGCGTTTCTCGGTCGGTGACCGGATCGACGCGCGCATCACCGCGATCGACAAGGCGGCCCGCCGCCTCAACGTCTCGATCAAGGCCCGCGAGATCGCCGAGGAGAAGGAAGCCGTCGAGCAGTACGGCTCGTCCGACAGCGGCGCGTCGCTCGGCGACATTCTCGGCGCCGCCCTCAAGCAGCAGCAGGGCAACGACTGACCGATTGCCGGCTGACACGAAGCTTGGCGGGCGCCGCGGGAAACCGCGGCGCCCGTTTTCCTTTCGGCACCATGGTCCCGAAAGGGCGAGGCGCAGCCAGTGGATTGACCCGGACCACAACGCTCCGTACCCCGCGCGCCAGGAGGCTCTGACATGCAGCTTGAGTTCGAGAGCGACCGCCTGGCCTTCAGGCCGCTGGAGGAGAGGGATGTCGACCTCTCCATCGAGCAATGGACCGATCCGGAGGTGACCCGCTACGTCGCCGCGCGCAGCTACACGGCCGAGGAGATTACCGCCGAGATGCCGGTTGTCACCCGGCGCTGCGCCGGCGGTTGCATCGGCATCTGGTGCCTGACCGACAAGGCAAGCGGAGAGAAGATCGGCTCGGCGCTCCTGCTCCCCATGCCCGTCGAACTCGACGACACCGACTGGTCGCTCGTGAAGGGTGACGCCATTCCTGAAGCCGATATCGAGATCGGCTACATCCTGAAGCGGACCGCCTGGGGCAAGGGATACGCCACCGAGGCCTGCACCCGTCTGCTCCGCTTCGCTTTCGAAGTCTCGCCCCTCGACGTGGTCGTCGCCTGCACCGACCCGGACAACACGGCATCTCAACACGTGCTGGTGAAGGCCGGGCTGCGCCCCACCGGTATTATCCGCGCCTATGGGGGTGACTGCCCGGGCTTCCGCCTGACCCGGGCCGAGTGGCGGCGCGACCAACAGCGCTGACACCCGAGAAGCCGTGAACGCCCCTCGACCGCCTCACCCGGACGCGCGGCATGCTGCGCAAGGCCGCGCTCCCCCGGAGAGATCGCGGCCAGCTGTGGCTAACCAACACCGAGGTCTTCTCCCGAGCCTACAAGGACCGCGTCGGCATAACGCCCCCGGCAGACCGACAGCTGTGGCGATGACCTCGCGCTATGTCGCGCCGGCGCCGCTTTTCAGTTTGCCAAGCTTTGCGCTAGATAACCGGCTGGGTGGGCTTTGAGCAAAGGCGTCAAACCATGGCGGCAACAGCGGATTTGATCATCGAGCGGCGGCAGATGCGGCGGCGGCTGGCACTCTGGCGCATCCTCGCCATCGTCGCGGTGGTCGGTGCGGTCGTCGTCGGCATCGCCAGCGTCCGCGGCGTCTCGAGCAGCGGGCCCACGTCGAGCGACAACATCGCCCGCATCAAGATCGACGGGATCATCTCTTCCGATTTCGACAGAGACGAGGAACTGGCGGAGATTGCCAAGGATGACGCGGTCAAGGCCCTGATCGTCCGAATCAACAGCCCCGGCGGCACCATCGCAGGCAGCGAGGCGCTCTATGAAGGGCTGCGGGCTGTCAGCGAGAAGAAGCCGGTCGTTGCGGTCATGGTCGAAGCGGCCGCCTCGGGCGGCTACATCACTGCGCTGGCGGCCGACCATATCGTGGCCCTCGGCAACACCCTCACCGGCTCCATCGGCGTTGTGGCGGAGGCGCCCAACATCGCCCGCCTGCTCCAGGAGAACGGCGTGGACGTCTTCAAGGTCAAGTCGACGCCCCTGAAGGCCGAACCCGGCTTCCTCACCGAACCTGCCGAGGGCGCCGTTGCCGCCCAGCAGGTTCTGATCGACGACACCTTTGCCTGGTTCCGCGGCCTGGTGGCGGAGCGCCGTGGCCTCGCCGAGGCCGCCCTCGCCGAGGTGGCCGACGGCCGCGCCTATACCGGCCGCATGGCGCTTGAGCTGAACCTGATCGATGCCATCGGCGACGAGGAAACCGCGAAGGCATGGCTCACAGCCGAGCACGAGATCCCGGCGAACACGGAGGTTGTGGATCGCGATTGGCGCAAGCCCGACCCGACATCGCTGCTGAGTCTCATCATCGGAGGCGCCGCGAAACTCGGTCTCGCCAGTCCCGACTGGCGGGATGTGACCCCGCGCCTCGGTCCGGGGCCAAAACTGTATGCCATCATGTACTGATTTCCTGCGGGGGCGCCTTGACGCACCAGTCGCCCCTGCGGAACATTATTTTACAGTCGCATAAACAAAGCAACGAGCGACAGGGAGGTCCATCATGATCAAGTCAGAGCTTATCCAGAAGATCGCCGAAGAGAACCCACACCTCTATCAGCGCGACGTTGAGAAGATCGTCTCGACCGTCTTCGAAGAGATCACCTCCGCCCTCGCCAGGGGCGACCGGGTGGAGCTGCGCGGCTTCGGCGCGTTCTCGGTGAAAATCCGCGATGCCCGAACGGGCCGCAACCCGCGTACCGGCGAGGCCGTGCCGGTGCCCGAGAAGAAAGTACCGTTCTTCAAGGCCGGCAAGGACATGCGCGAGCGCATGAACAACGGCGCCGTCTGAGCGTGCAGGGCGCCGCGCACCCGGCGCCCCTCTCCCCCCAAGCGTTCATCCGCGTTACCAGCCGGTAGACATGCCGGCTCAACCGGCTACACAGAGACAGGGACAGTCAGCAGGCGCCGTGGGCTCTCGGCGGTGCAGTAAGTGCCGGGCCGGCTCGGCGGGGAGAGGACAGCCATGTTTATCTTGCGCATCATCAAGATCGCCGTGCTCCTGACCATCTGCGTGGTCCTCGTCGTCGTCGGCGTGGCCAACATGCAGTTCGTGCCGTTGCGCCTCATCCCCGAGGGGATGTCGATCCCCGAGACGGGCGCCACCTCCGATCCGCTGATCACCCTGCCGCTGTCGGTCGTGATCCTCGCCGCCATGCTCGTCGGCTTCGTGATCGGCGAGATCTTCGAGTGGATGCGCGAAGGCAAGCACCGCCGCGAGCGGGACAATCGCGGGCGCGAGATCCAGGCGCTCCGGGCGGAGAACGCGCGTCTCAAGGCGAAGCTCTCCGACCCTAAGGAAGACCTCCCGCGCATCGCCGCGCAGTAACGCCTGCTTCGGGGCCCGGGGCGGGCTGCTTGACCGCCTGCCTGCCGCTGGCCTAGGCGGGCCGTGAAGCGTTACGCGAGCATCACCGCCATGAGCCTGCCGGACCCGACACTGCCGCCCGATCTCGGAAAGCCACGCCCGTCGCAGGCGGCGCCGGTGCGCGTGAAGATCTGCGGGCTGAAGGACGCCGCGGCCGTGGAAGCCGCGGCGGCCGCGGGGGCGGCCTATGTGGGCTTCGTCTTCTTCCCGCCATCGCCCCGAGCGCTCACCACGGCAGAGGCCCGTGAGGCGGCGCTTGCAGCCCCGCCGGGCGTGGTGAAGGTCGGCCTCTTCGTGAACCCGGACGATACGTTGCTGGACGAGGTGCTCGCCACCGTTCCGCTCGACATGCTGCAGCTTCACGGCGCCGAGACGCCCGAACGGGTGACCGAGGTGAAGGCGCGCTACGGGCTGCCGGTGATGAAGGCCATCGGCGTGCGCGAGGCGGCCGATCTCGATGCGGTCGACGCCTATGCGCCGGTGGCGGACCAGCTGCTGATCGACGCCAAGGCCCCCAAGGGCTCGGCCATCCCCGGGGGCAACGGTCTCAGCTTCGACTGGTCGCTCCTCGCCGGCCGCCGCATGCCCCTGCCCTGGATGCTGGCCGGCGGCCTCACGCCCGAGACGGCAGCCGAGGCGGTGGCCCGCACGGGCGCGCGCCAGCTCGATGCTTCCACCGGCCTCGAAAGCGCGCCGGGCGTGAAGGACCCCGAGCGCATGCGCGCCTTCCTCTCGGCGCTGCGCTGATGGAGATCCGCGAGGCGGTGGCGGCGGATGTGCCGGCCATCGTCGACCTGCTCGCGGACGATCCGCTGGGCCAGACGCGGGAGACGCCAGGGGACCCGGCCTATGCCGCCGCCTTCGAAGCGATGACCCGCCAGGACGGCAACGCGTTCCTGGTGGCCGTGGCGCCGGAAGGCCGGTTGCTGGGCTGTCTCCAACTGACGC
>JBCBHB010000228.1:0-5250 GCA_038526025.1 Pseudomonadota bacterium | reverse complement strand
TCCTAAGCAGCATTGCCGCCTACTCCGGGCGCCCCGAGAACTCTGACGAGGTGCTCATCGGTCTCTATGCCTTGCTCACGCGCCTCGGCGTGGAGGGCGGCGTGTTGATGACTCTTAGCTTTACGGCAATCGCCGCCGGTACGTTGCTCTGGCTGTTGCCTGGAGATCCTGATCCGGTTGCCACTGCCCTCCTCTGTGTTGCCATCGGGATCGCTGTTGCGCCCACGCACTCAACCGATGCACTGCTCCTTCTGCCAATCCTCGCGCTCTTGGGCACTGCGGGGGCGCTCGCTCCGAAGCTGCTTTTGGCGGGGTCGTATCTGAGCCTCTGCCTTGTGGATTGGATCTTGCCGCCGCAGCTGTCGTTGGAGGCAACGAGCCTTGGACTGCGCAACGGCGTTGCGACGTTTGCGCTCATCGCGACGTGCATGGCGCTGGCCTGGACTGTGCGCTCCACGCAGCTTGGAACAACAATGCGGTCCCCCCAATGAATGTCCTGTCGAGGTTGATTGCGCCCCTTCGCGAGACTGCGCTCTGGCACCTCGCCCTGCTCGGCGCCGTCCCACTCACCGTACTGCTCGTCTGCCTCCGCTTCGGCATGATCATGTGGAACATGGCGCCCGCCTTCGCGCAGCGGGATGCTGCGGCCTTTTATGTGGCCGCGCGCGCGTATCAGGCCGGGCTGAACCCCTACGGTGAAGCATTCTGGGAGCTGACCCAAGCGTTGTACGGCTACCCGCTGGGCGCCTTCTTCAACCCGCCTCATGCGTTGCCGTTGCTCGCCCCGCTGGGGCTTTTGTCGCCACAGATGGCGGGTCTTGCGCTGATGGTTGTCGCCGTCCTTGCGACAGGCGGTGCGCTCCTGCTCGCGCTGAGCATGGTGCGGAGCCGAGGGTTTGTGGTGCCTCAGCCATGGGCCATTGCCGCTGCACTGGCGTTCGGCCTCCTTGTGTTTCAGCCGCTCGTCCCCACCGTCGTCTACGGGCATATCAAGCCCGTCGTCCTCCTTGCGTTGATCACATGGGCCTTTGCCGCTCGTGCGGGCTGGTGGCCGCTGCAGGCGGTTGCCGTTGTCGTCGCGATGGCAATGCCGCAGTTCGCAGTGCCGGTTCTCATCGTTTCAGCGATGGTACGGGCATGGCGGCTCGGGGCCTTTGTGGGCTTGGGTTTATGCGGCGTGCTCTACCTCGCTGCCGCCGTGCCCTACGGCATCTCCAGCTTTGGGTTCGACTGGCTAGCGGCGGCAGGTGCCTACACTGGAGATCGGGAGAACGCGCCAGGCGTGCTTGTGGGCGCTGCACCTTTGCTCGACCTTGCCGGCGTCGGTCTAAGCGCGCCGGTAACACTCTTTGTCGTTGTGGCCGGCGGGCTTGTCATCTGGCGATCGGGCACAAGCGATCCGCTCATCGTGGCGCTGGGCGCCGCGGCGGTCGGTATTCTTGCTGCACCGACGCATCTTTCATCGTCTCTGATGCTCTTTCCTGCGCTCGTCTATGTTCTCACTGCCGGTCCGATTGTGCCCCGGGTCGCACTAGCCATATCGCTCACTGTGCTTGGGCTGACCGACTGGTTCGTCGACCTAAACGATCTGTTCGAGAGCCGTGGGAGCGGCGTCTACCAGTTGAGAGCGCTCGGCTGCACCGCGATGGTCGTCGTGGCATTCGGCGCCCTCATGGGATTGCAGCACCGCGAAAGCGCGGCGCGGAGCATCTAGGCGACCCGATCGCCCGGTTCCTCACCGGCCAAGTAGGCGTCGAGATTATCGAGCGCGCGGAAGCCCATGGCGTCCCGGGTCTCAGCGGTGGCCGAGCCGATATGGGGAAGCAGGAACACGTTCGGCAGCGTCGAGAGGGCGGGGTTGCCGCCGGGCTCGGTACGGAAGACATCGAGCCCCGCGGCGAAGAGCTGACCGGAGCGGAGAGCCTCGACAAGCGCATCCTCGTCGACCAGGGCGCCACGGGCGGTGTTCACGAAGATCGCGCCTGCCGGCAGACGCGCGAACGCAGCGGCATCCATCATGCCCGTTGTCTCGGGCCCGGCGGGGCAGTGGAGCGACAGAACATCCGACACGGCAAGCAGGCTTTCCAGCGTCTCGTGGAAACGCGCGCCCTTCTCGAGCGCCGGCTCCAGCCGACGGCGGTTGTGGTAGTGCACATCCATGCCGAAGCCGCGTGCGCGCTCCGCCGTGACCTGCCCGACGCGGCCCATGCCAACAACACCGAAGCGTTTGCCGGTCACCTGCCGGCCGACCATGAAGGCGGGGGACCAGAAATCCCATTTCCCGTCGCGCACCATGATGTGCCCCTCCGCCCCGCGGCGGGCCGCGCCGAGCATGCAGAGCATGGCGATTTCGGCGGTAGCATCGGAGAGCACATCGGGCGTGTTCGTCACCGTGATGCCGCGCGCCTTCGCGGCGGCGAGGTCGACATGGTCGACGCCCACGGAATGGTTGGCGATGATCTTCAGGCGCTCCGGGAGCGCCGCGATGACCTCCGCGGAGAAGTGCTCGGAATGGCAGGGAAGGACCGCATCGACATCCCGACAGGCGGCGAGGAGTTCGTCCTGCGTGAACACCCGGTCCTCGATGTTCAGGATCGTCTCGTAGTCCCGTCCCGCACGTTCGTGGACGGCGTCGGTCAGACGCCGGGTAATCAGCAGGCGCTTCATCAGCGCTGGCCGCGGATCTTGAGCGTGATCTCGCGCAGGAAGTCGAACACCGCCATGCCGACGACGAGGCTGACGATCACGATCAGCTCGATCTCCGGGACGAAGCTGACGATAATGTAGAGAAACCCACCGAAGCCTGCGAGGGCGAGGATGGCGAGAACGATCTCGAGCAGGATCATGGAGCGTCTCCGCTGCTGGAACTGGTGGCGGCGAGGTGGCGCACGAGCCAGCGCGCGGTGCGCAGGAGCCGGGCGTCGTCGCCATGAGGGCCGATGAGCTGCACGCCCATGGGCAGGCCCGCGGGGCCTGTGAGAAGGGGCAGGGTGACCGCGGGCAGCCCCGTGAAGGACCAGAGGCTGCAGAACGCCGGGTTGCCCGTGGTCTCCGGGCCGGGCGCTTCGCCGGGCGCGGCGGGGGTGATCAGGGCGTCCACCTCGTCGAAAATCTCTGCGAAGGCTGCGCGCAGGCGGGGCTGCAGCGCCCGCGCCTCCAGATAGGCGAGGGCCGGGACGGTGCGACCGGTGAGGATCACCTCCCGATAGAGCGGATGCACCTGCTCACTGTCACTATCCACGTAGTGGCCGAGGAGCTGGGCGGCTTCGACCTGCATGATGCGGGCAATCATCTCTTTGATGCCTGCGAGACGGCTCGGTGTTGCGATGTGAAGGCAGCCGGGGATGGCGGATGTGAGTTCGCCGAAGGCCTCGGCCGTGCCGGGAGCTGCCTCGTTCCAGGTCGGCCCCTCAAAGAAGCCGAGCACCGGCGCCATCGGTGGCTCCTGCATCGCGGTGTCCGCCAGCGTCAGCCGATGCGGCAGAGCGCCCGTATCGGTGCCGTCGGGGCCCGTCATGTGCTGGAGGAGCGCGACGTCCTCGACGCTCCGCGCCATCACCCCGACATGGTCGAGCGCGGTGCTGACGGGCAGGACACCGGTGCGGGGTACTGCGCCGAAACTCGCCTTGAAGCCGACAATGCCGCAGAAGCTCGAAGGCCGGATGACCGACCCGTTGGTCTGCGTCCCGAGCGCAAAGGGGACATGGCCGGCGGCAACCGCGACCGCGGAGCCGGCGGAGGAGCCGCCAGGCGTGCGCGACTGATCGTACGGGTTTCGGGTGATGGAGGGCGGCGGGCCCGCCATTTCGGTCGTCACCGTCTTGCCGAGGATGATCGCGCCCTCGGCCTTCAGCCGGCGGATGCAGGTTGCGTCCTCCTTGGCCACGCGACCGGCATCGAGCGGCGCCCCGTTCTCGCAGGGCATGCCCGCGACATCGATGATGTCCTTCACGCCTACTGGGATGCCGTGGAGCGCGCCAAGCGGCAGCCCGCGCTTCCGGTGCGCATCCCGCGCCTTTGCGGTTGCTAGCGCGCCCTCCCGGTCGACATGCTTCCAGGCGAGAAGCTCCCCGTCGGAGGCGTCGATCCGCGCCAGGCAGGCCATCACCAGCGCCTCCGCCGACAAAGACCCGGCGGCGAGGGCGGCTCGCGCCTCCGTCGCAGTCAGGTCCGCTGGGTTGGGCTTGCCGCCGTCCGCCATGCCCGCCTCAGCCGTAGATCGCGTTGGGCAGCCACTGGTAGATGCCCGGGAAGTTGTAGACGAGAACCATCGCGGTCACGATCAGCACGAGGAACGGCATCACGCCCTTGAAGATCTGCGTCAGCTCCACGCCGGGCGGTGCCACGCCCTTCAGGTAGTAGGCGGCCATGGCCATCGGTGGCGTCAGGAACGAGGTCTGCAGGTTCAGTGCGATCAGGATGCCGAAGAAGAGCGGATCGATCTCGAAGAACGGCAGCAGCGGCAGGAAGATCGGCACGAAGATGATGATGATCTCCGACCATTCGAGCGGCCAGCCGAGGATGAAGATGATCACCTGCGCCATGATCAGGAACTGGATCGGCGTGAGATCGAGGCTGAGCACGAACTCCTCGATCAGCCCTTCGCCGCCCAGGTAGGAGAACACCGACGCGAAGGTCCAGGCGCCCACGAACATCCAGCAGACCATCGCGGAGGTCTTCATCGTGAGGTAGACGCTCTCGCGCAGCCGCTCCCAGGTGAGCGAGCGGTAGGCGACGGCGAGCACGAGACCGCCGAGCGCGCCGAGAGACGCGGCCTCCGACGGGGTGGCGAGGCCGAAGAGGATTGCCCCGAGCACCGAGAGGATCAGGATGGCGAGCGGGAAGAACGACGTCGCGAGCCTCACGATCACTTCGCCATAGGAGAGGTCTTCCGTATCGCTCTCGGGCGGCTTCGGCGCGAGGCTCGGCTGGAGCGCCGCGCGGCCGACCACATAGACCATGTAGAGGCCTGCCAGCAGAAAGCCGGGGATGAGGGCGCCTGCGTAGAGCTGCACGATCGAGACGTTCGACGTGGCGGCGTAGACGATCAGCATGATCGAAGGCGGGATCAGGATACCGAGGCAGCCGCCCGCGCAGATCACGCCGCTGGCGAACGACACATCGTACTTCGCCTTGAGCATCGAGGGGAGCGCCAGCATGCCCATGAGCGTGACGACCGCGCCGATGATGCCGGTTGCGCTGGCCACGAATGCGCATGTTCGGGGCGACTTCCTCTACAGACTGTGGAGC
>JBCBHB010000227.1:0-5251 GCA_038526025.1 Pseudomonadota bacterium | reverse complement strand
CGCCCTTTGTCCCCCAACACGGCCGCCAGCTTGGTCTCGAAGAACCGCGCCTCGGCGAAGACGAAGACCACGATACAGGCGATGAGGATGATCTGGCCGAACTGGTTGGCGGCCGAGCCGAGGAGGCCGAGGAACACGTTGGTGAAATCCACGCCTTCCGTCAGCTCTTCCAGTCGTGGCAGACCGTCGAGCCCCGCGCTCTGCGCCAGGGGGCGCAGCATGTTCGCGAGATTGGCCTGGTAGCTGGGCAGGTTCTCGCGCAGATCGGCGACGCCGTTCCAGAAAAGCACTACCACAATCGCCGCCGTCGCCGCGAGCGCGAGCCCGCTGAGAAGGTAGTGCAGGCCGCCCGGCTGCACTGTCGGCGCGCTGTCGAGGCGCGCGAACTGCCGCGCAACCGCGCCCATCAGAAACCAGACGAACACTGCCAGCACCACCGGCTGCAGCACCGGGCGCAGCTCCTGCAGCAGCCATAGCGTGGCGGCCATGCCGATGACAAAGGCCGTGTAGCGCGGAATGGCGTGCATCACCGCTGCGCCCTTCGTTGTCGTGTCGCGCGGCTCGCCGTCCATTCGATCAGGCGCTCATTGTCTCGGGCATTGTGTCTGGCAGGCAGCCGTTCAGCGTGTAGTCGAGGATCGCGACCACCTGCTCCGGCGTCTCGGCCACCGCATCCGCCGCCGCATCCACCTCCTTCAGGGCATGGGCATGATCCGGCTGGTGGAGGATGATCAGCGACTTGCCGAGGGCCGAGGCATAGCCTGCATCAAAGGCCGCGTTCCACTGGCGGTACTTCTCCCCGAAGCGCACCACGACGACATCGGCCGCCTTGATGAGCGTGCGCGTGCGGATGGCGTTCACACCGGCACCCTTGCGGTCGTGCCAGAACTTGTTGGGCTCGCCGCCGAGGATCGCAACGCCGCAATCGTCCGACGCGGCATGATCTGTAACTGGCGCGCTGAACTCCACCGCCAGCCCGCGGGCCTTGGCACCGGCCACGATCCGCTCGCGCCAGTCCGTATGGATTTCCCCGGAGAGATAGACCTTGAGCATCTCGCTATCCTTCTGCTGGCACGGTCATTCGCCGCGCTTTGCTTCGATGTCCTGCAACCGGCCCTCGATGGCGGAGAGCTTCCTTAGCACTTCCGCCCGGTAATCGTCGGTCGCAGCGTTGGCTTCTTCGGCGTGGGCGTCCTGCATCGAGTTCACGATGAGGCCGACCAGCAGGTTCACCACGGCGAAGGTGGTGATCATGATGAAGGGTACGAAGAACGCCCAGGCATAGGGGTGGATTTCCATCACGGGTCGGACGATGCCCATCGACCAGCTCTCCAGCGTCATGATCTGGAAGAGCGAGTAGGCAGACTTGCCGATGGTCCCGAACCACTCCGCATGCGTCTCCCCGAAAAGCTTCGTGGCCATAACGCTTGCGATGTAGAAGATGATCGCCATCAGAAGGAACACGCTGCCCATGCCTGGCAGGGCGGTCACGAAGCCCTCCACCACGCGTCTCAGCCGCGGTGCCACGGTGATGAGCCGCAGCACACGCAGGATCCGCAGCGCCCGCAGCACGCTGAGCCCGGCCCCTGCCGGCACAAGGCTGATGCCGACGATCACGAAGTCGAAAAGGTTCCAGCCGCGGGTGAAGAAGCGCCAGCCCTGCGCGACCAGCTTCAACACGATTTCGACCACGAAGATGGCGAGGCAGAGCGTGTCGAGCACGATCAGCAGCGGGCCCGCAGAGCTCATCACGCTCGCGGATGTCTCGAGGCCCAGCACCACGGCGTTGAGCATGATCACGCCGATGATGAAGTTCCGGAAGCGCGCGTCCTCGGTGATCAGCGCGGCCTTCTGGCGAAGCTTGGTCAGCAGCGAGGCCTCGGGTGTCTGGCCGCCGCCGCTCTCTGCTCCCGTCTCCGCCATGCCCGACCTGTCTCCGTCCTGCCGCCAAAGCGCAGATCGCCCGCGCCGTTCTCGCATGCGGCGACCAAATGGCGCAGGGGGCGGCGCTGTTCAACCGCGGGGTGGCAGAGAGAGGCGGTCAGTCCTCGAAGAAATCCTCGGGCGGGGCGGCCAGGTGATCACCGAAATCGGAGTACAGGTCCGGGCCGAACACCGCGAAGTTTTCCGGCAGGCGCGTGCTGCGCGCAGTGTCGAGCGGATAGTGCTCGATCAACGTGACCTCGGAGCGCCAATGCGCGGCAGCGATCAGCGTAAGGGCATGCACCTGCGGCCGTTCCGCGAGGTACGGGTCGAGCGCTGGCGCAAGCTCCTCGGCAAGCTGCTCCGCCAGACCCGGCTTGAGTGGCCGGCTGAGCGGCATCTCCAGCGCGCAGCGCGTGGGGCAAAGCTGCGTGATCGCCGCGTGCGCCGCACAGCAGCGGCCGATCCGTGCGTCGAGCGCATCCAGCAGGCGGCTGTAGGCCGGGCAGGGCTCCGTTGGCACCAAAACCAGGGCGTCACGCTTGCTCTTTAGTTGCAGAGGCGGCATCTCGAATGTATCAATGCGACTCGAAACTTCGGCCACCGAGCGGTCCAGATGCCCCAGACCGCAGCTCTCCGCCGGCAAGCGCAGGGCAGAGACGGGCATGACAAACGAAGGGCGTGCTTCGGCCGGCACAATATGCCGGGGAACGACGCCAGGCTCCGCTGGAGTCGCCGAAACCATATGTGCGCCAGGCATTTCCCTGCCTGTCCACCGACGGCCAAGTGCTGCAAGCGCAGAGTGCGGCGCCGGGATCCAAGCCACTGCATACCGCTCGTCGACACGGCCCATCATTACCCCCGTCCCTAATAATCTTCCGTAAGGCTGGCGTGCGTGAGACTTCCGATATGTGACTTTCGTCACATCATCCAGAATTGTGACTGTGTGTCGCGAATCTGGACTCATCGAAGCCTCGCGACGTGACGCCTCAGGCCCTCGCGTTCACGCATTCGCTGTGCGACAGATTCAGGCAGGCATGGTGAAAGCGGGCGGCGTCATGAACAAGATCGATCCAGCGGGTCCCGGCAGCAGTGCGACCAACACATCGCCGTCCCGGACGACATGCTACATGTGCGCCTGCCGATGCGGGATCGATGTGCATGTGCGCGAGACGGCCGATGGTGTGCCGCTGATCCGGCTGATCGAGGGAAACCGGAACCACCCGAAGAACCACGGCGTGCTCTGTGCGAAGGGCGCATCTGGCGTCATGCAGCATTACTCGCCCGCCCGGCTGATGCGCCCCCTCAAGCGCGTCGGCGAACGCGGGGAGGGCAAGTTCGAGGAGATCTCCTGGGACGAGGCGCTCTCGCTCGCCGCTGAGTGGCTGGCGCCGATCCGCAAGAAGGATCCCAAGCGACTCGCCTTCTTCACCGGGCGGGACCAGAGCCAGTCCTTCACCTCGTGGTGGGCGCAGCAGTTCGGTACCCCCAACTACGCGGCCCATGGTGGCTTCTGCTCGGTCAACATGGCGGCTGGAGGCATCTACACCCTCGGCGGCGCGTTCTGGGAGTTCGGGCGGCCGGACTGGGAGCGCACGAAGCTCTTCCTCATCTTCGGTGTGGCCGAGGATCATGACAGCAACCCGATGAAGCGCGGCCTCGGCGCGCTGAAGTCCCGCGGCGGGCGCGTGGTCTCGATCAACCCCGTACGCACGGGTTACTCGGCCGTGGCGGATGAGTGGGTCGGCATCACGCCCGGCACCGACGGGCTCTTCGTTCTCTCCATGGTCCATGTGCTGCTGAACGAAGGGTTGGTCGATCTCGGCTACCTCATGCGCTGGACCAACGCGCCCTATCTCGTCAGCCGCGAGCCGGGCCCGGGCTTCGGCCTCTTCGTGCGGGACCAGAACGGCAAGCCGATGGTCTGGGACCGGGCGACGGACCAGGCCATGCCTTTCGACGCCCCCGGCCTCAAGCCCGCGCTGAAGGGCGATTTCCCTGGCAGCGATGGCGGCCGCGCTACCCCCGTCTTCGAGCTCCTCGCCCGGAAATACGCCGAGCCGGAGTTCGCCCCGGAAGCCGTCTCCCCCCGCTGCGGCGTGCCGGCGGAGACCATCAGGCGCCTCGCCCACGAGCTTGCCGCCACGGCGTTCTCCGAGCCGGACAACATGGCGATGGAATGGGAGGACTTCCGAGGCGAGAAGCACACGGGCGTGCCCCGCCGCCCGGTCTCGATGCACGCGATGCGCGGCGTCTCCGCCCATTCCAACGGGTTCCAGACCGCGCGCGCCATCCACCTCCTCCAGCTCCTCCTCGGCGCGGTGGAGACGGCCGGCTCCTTCCGCTTCGCAGCCCCCTATCCGAAGCCGATGGAGGCGCATCCCACGCCTCACTGCCATTCCCAGCCGGACTGTCCGCTCGGCGGCCCCCATCTCGGCCTGCCCCGTGGGCCGGAGGACCTCGCCTTCGGGGACGACGGCAAGGCAGCCCGGCTCGACAAGGCCTTCTCCTGGGACGCGCCGCTCGCCATCCATGGCGCCATGCACATGGTCATCGCCAACGCGGTTGCGGAGGACCCCTACGGCATCGACGCCCTCTTCCTCTACATGGCCAACATGGCCTGGAACTCGTCGATGAACTCCGAGGCGGTGGGCGAGATGCTGACCGCGAAGGACGAGAACGGCGCGTACAAGATCCCGAAGCTCATCGTCGCCGATGCCTACAGCTCCGAGACGGTTGCCTATGCCGATCTCGTGCTGCCGGACACCACCTATCTCGAACGGCACGACTGTATCTCACTGCTCGACCGTCCGATCGCGGAGCCAGACCTCGCGGCCGATGCCATCCGCTGGCCGGTGGTCGACCCCGCGACGCAGGGCTTCCAGCCAGGGGCCGAGGGCGGTGCGCGGCAGGACCGCGATGTGCGCTGCTTCCAGACCGCGCTGATCCAGCTCGGCGCCAAGCTCTGCCTGCCAGGCTTTGTCGACGATGCGGGCGAGGCGAAGTACGCGGACTATGCGGACTACATCACCAACCATCAGCGCCGCCCGGGTGTCGGCCCGCTCGCCGGCTGGCGCGGCGCGGATGGCGGGTCCGAAGGTCGCGGCGAACCGAACCCCGAGCAGATCAACCGCTACATCGAGAACGGCGGTTTCTGGACCTCGCCGGTGCCGGACAACGCGCGCTTCATGAAGCCGTTCAACAAGGACTATCAGGACTGGGCGGTGAAGCTCGGCTTCTACGACGCGCCCCAGCCCTATCTCTTCCAGCTCTATGCCGAGCCCCTCCGCCGCTTCCAGCTCGCCGCCGAGGGGCATGGCGAGCGCCA
>JBCBHB010000226.1:0-5257 GCA_038526025.1 Pseudomonadota bacterium | reverse complement strand
ATGGCGGCGCCCGCGGGCGCCGTCGACACCTCGAACCTTGTCTCGGAGACGCAGTTCCGCGTCTGTGCGGACCCCGCGAACATGCCGTTCTCCAACGAGGCGGGCGAGGGCTTCGAGAACAAGATCGCCGAGCTGCTGGCCGCGAAGCTCGACCGGGAGCTGAGCTATACTTGGTTCCCGCAAGCCACCGGCTTCGTGCGCAACACGCTTCGCGCTGCGAAATGCGACGTGATCATCGGCTACGCACAGGGCCATGAGCTCGTCCTCAACACGAACCACTACTACGTCTCATCCTACGCGCTGGTCACGAAGGCCGATGGGCCCCTGGCGGCGGTCGATACGCTCTCCGACCCCGCGCTGAAGGATGCGCGCCTCGGCATCGTCGCCGGAAGTCCGCCAGCAACGCACGCCGCGAAGAACGGGCTCGTCGGCCGCGCGAAGCCCATCCCGCTCATGGTCGATCGCCGGTATGACGACCCGACCCAGCTCGCCATCGGCGACATCGTCTCGGGCGAGACGGACGGCGCGCTGCTTTGGGGCCCCATCGCCGGCTGGTACGCGAAGCAGGCCGACGCCGACCTCGTGGTTACACCGTTGCTGCGCGAGGAAGGCCCGCCACGGCTCTTCTATCGCATCACGCTCGGCGTGCGGCAGGGTGAGCTGACCTGGAAGCGCGAGCTCAACAGCCTGATCCGCCGGAACCAGGACGAGATCAACGCGATCCTTGCGCGTTACGGCGTGCCGCTGGTCGACGAGTTCGGGCGCGCCGACGGGGCGAAGGAGTGAGGGTCCCGACCCTCCTCCTCGCCCTCCTCCTGCCCTTTGCGGCCGCCGCCCAGCCTGTGCCCGAGCCCGACGGCTACCGCATGGACGCATTCCGCGCGCCGGTGCCCGAGACGCTCGCCGGCGGTTTCGTCGTCAACACCGCGCAAGCTAAGGCCCTCTGGCACGCGGGCATCGCCTTCGTCGACGTGATGCCGCGGGACGAGAAGCCGGCGAACCTGCCCGCCGGCACGCTCTGGATCGACAAGCCCCGCCACTCCATCCCCGGCGCGCTCTGGGTGCCGAATGTGGGCTACGGCAAGATCCATCCGAGCCGCGCCGCCTATTTCCTCGCCGCGCTCGAGAGCGCGACGGGCGGGGATCGCGAAGCGCCGCTCCTCATCTTCTGCCGCGACGATTGCTGGATGTCCTGGAACGCCGCCCGCCGCGCGATCCTCGACCACGGCTTCACGCGCGTCTTCTGGTACCCCGAAGGCACCGACGGCTGGGAGTGGGACGACCTGCCCCTCGAGAAGATCCAGCTCTTTGAGATGCCCGGCTAGGGCAGCGCTAGAGGGCGTCCTTGATCAGCCGCGCGAGGGCGAAGGCCCGCTTCTCGAGAATGACGGGGCTCTCGCAGACGAACTGGAGCGAGCGGCGGCGATCCTCGTAGATCCGCGTCTCCCAGGCGAGCGTGTCCTCCAGCTCCTCGATCCGGTCCAGCCAGTCGAAGTCCTTCTCGTCCGTCACGGCGCGCAGCTCGGCGATCTCCGTACGCAACGCCTCGATGCGGTCCGTCCGCGCGCGTTCGCGGCGGGACAGCCTTTCGATCCCTTCCACGATTCGTGCCCGCTCCCGGTCGATCCGCGCGAAGCTGCCCGCGAAGAGCGCCACGAGCCGGTCCTCCCGCGCGCGATCCGCCCCGGCCTCGACAGAGGCGACCAGGGCCTCTGCCTCGGGCATCGATGTGCGGCGGGCGGCGAGCAGCGCAGACAGCCCGTCGATCTCCGCATCGTCGCGCCAGGCCGCCGGGTCCTCGGGCAGCGGCGGGCCGGCCCACATCTGTCCCCAGGAGAGGTGCAGCACCTTGCGCTGCTGGCAGGGCCAGTCCTGCTGCCCGAAATCCGCCCGCGCATCGAGCGGCAAGAATGCCGAAACCATAACCAGCGTTGCGCCAAATGCCCATTCAGCGCGCGCTCCTGGCGCCCCCAGCCGCAACACGCCCAAAAGGCGTGCATTGATACTTGGCGTAAACCAGTGTCGTGCTACGTTTGCTGCGCTGCGGCATGAGCAAGAACCGCGGGCATCAGGGAGATTGCGGGTTGAATGAACCGCTCGTTTCGGGCGGTGCGCATCGAGGGTTTGTGCCATGACGACGCTTGTCTTCCTTGTTTGCCTCGCCGCCGCGCCGGAGAGCTGCCGCGAACGCGAGATCCCGATCTACGAGCCGATCTCTCCCATGGCCTGCGTGATGCAAGCCCCTGCCACACTCGCACAGTGGCGTGAGACCAACCCGAACTGGCAGATCCAGCGTTGGTCCTGCCGCGGTGCCCGGCCGGCGACGCAGAAGGCGAAGAGCTGAGGGCCTACTCCTCCGGGTCGTCCTCGTCCGGCAGCGGGACGCCGTTCTCGACATAGTAGTCGTACGCCTCGCGCAGGTCCCGATACTCGTTGCACCCGTCGGAGAAGTCGCCGTCGGAGAAGGTGAGCCGCACCCCGCTGCAGACCTTGGCGAGCCGCGCCATGGTCTCCTCCGCCTTCGCCACGTTGCCCATCTGCAGGTACGCCTCGCCGAGATACTCCAGCGCCTGGCGGTGGCGCGGGTTCAGCTCCAGCGCGGTCTCGTAGTGCTTCAGCGCGAGATCGTAGAGATGCATCTTGCGGTAGCCGTAGCCCAGCAGGTTGTGCGCGTTGTCGTGCCAGGGGCGCCGGCGCACCACGCGGTTCAGGCTGTTGACCATGCGCTCCCAGTCCTTCGCCTTCCGGTAGCGGATGGCCGCGGCATAGTCCTTGTCGCCCGATTCCGCGCGCGGGCTCATATCCCCGCTGAAGACGGCGTGCGCCTGCTGATGCGGCGCGAAGGCCAGGCCTGCGGCGGCAATGAGGGGCAGGCAGGCGGCAGTCAGGATCTTGCGCATCGAGAGCCCTTCTCTTGTCGATCGTTCTCGCAAGGTAGCTCTGACACTGCATCGGAAAAGCTCAGCCCCGTCGCCGCGCCATGACGCCGCGCGCCGGATCGTAGGCCCAGACCGCGGCGGCAAAGAACGCGATGCCGGCGAGCAGCACAATGCCGAGCGCCTCCGGGTTATGCTTCACGTAGAGCGCGTATCGGATGAGCTCGACTGCATGCGTGAATGGGTTTGCCTGCGCGATGTCGTGGAGCAGCGGGGAGCCTTCCTTGATGCGCCAGAGCGGGTAGAGGGCGGAGGACGCGAAGAACATCGGGAAGATCACGAAATTCATCACGCCTGCGAAATTCTCGAGCTGGCGCACGGTGGAGCTGAGAAAGAGCCCGATGGCCCCCAGCATCAGGCCCGACAGGATGAGCGCGGGCAGCACGGTGACGAACCCGAGCGGTGGCGGCTCGATCCCCCAGGCCCAGGCAATTGCCAGGAACGCGTAGACCTGCAGCGTGCTCACGGCGGTCGACGCCAGCAGTTTCGACATCAGCAGGAACCAGCGCGGATAAGGGCTGATGAGCATCGACCGCATCGCGCCCGTCTCCCGGTCGTAGACCATGGAGAGCGAGGACTGCATGCCCTGGAAGAGCTGGATCATCGCGCAGAGGCCAGGGACCACGTAGACCTCGTAGAGCACATAGGTCTCGTAGGGCTCGATGATCGAGAGGCCGAGGACCGCGCGGAAGCCGGCCGCGAAGATGAAGAGCCAGACGAGCGGGCGCACGAGGGCGGAGAGAAAGCGCTCCTTCTGCTGGAGGAACCGCACCCCTTCGCGCCAGACGATGCCGCCCGCGCAACGCGCCCAGCCGCGCCAGCCCTGAGCCTCCCAGGCCGGGATGTCGTCGGGCGGGCGCATCAGGCCGCGTCGGCGTCGGCGCTGGTGCCGGTGAGGGCGAGAAAGGCCTCGGCGAGCCCCTTCTCACCGGCGAGCGCCGCGGCCGTGTCGGTCGCCACGACGTGGCCCTCATGGAGCGCGACGACGCGATCTTCCGGCAGAATCTCGTCCACGAGATGTGTGGCCCAGAGCACGCCGACGCCCTCGTCCGCAGCCAGCCGGTGCATGTCCTCGACCAGCGCCGCCCGCGCCTGGATGTCGAGCCCGGCGGTCGCCTCATCGGACAGCAGCAGGCGGGGGCGGTGGAGGAGCGCGGCGGCAATCTCCGCCCGGCGCGCCTGCCCGCCGGAGAGCGCGCGGAGCTTCGCGTCGAGCCTGTCTCCCAGCCCCATGCGCTCCATGAGCGCCGCCCCCCGTTCGAGCGCCTCGGCCCTAGGCAGGCCATGCAGCGCGCCCTGGTAGAGGAAGTTCTGCGAAACCGTGAGGTTCGGGTCGAGCGCGCGGCTCTGAAACACCACGCCGAGGCGGCCGAGGGCCGCCTGGGGCGCGCGCTTGATGTCGTGCCCGCAGACCGCGATGCGCCCCTCGCGCGCATCGTAGAGCCGGGTGACGAGGTTGAAGAGCGTGGTCTTCCCCGCCCCGTTCACCCCGAGCAGCGCCGTGAAGGACCCCTGCGCCACGCTGAGCGAGACATCCGAGAGGACCCGGCGCTCGCCGAAGCGATGACCGAGCCCCTCGATCTCGAGCGCAGGCGCCGTGGCGCTCACTGGATCTGGATCTCCACGCGCTGGCTCTCGCCCGTCGAGCCCGGGATCTTCATCTCGTACCGGCCCGGCTTGATGGCGACGAACGAGAACTCGATCGTGCCCTCATCGTCGAACTCGAAGCTGTCGATGGCCATGGGGCGGATTTCGAGGTCGTTGATCACGATCTCGTCCATCCACACCGCGCGGAAGAAGTCCGGCCCATGGAGCGCGAGCTCCTGGCTGCCGTCGGACGTGATCATCATCTCGTAATAGGCGCCGGACTGGAGCGTGATCGGCCCCTCGGCCAGCGGCTTGCCGGCGGCAAGGGTAAGCTCGATCTCCTCGCCCTTGTTGCACTTCGCGAGGAGGCCGGCGAAGCCCATGTCCTTGCCCTCGCAGAGCGGCGCGGCGGCAGAGACGCCCGCGTAGAGCGTGGCGGCGATGAAGGCGGGGGCGGCGATGCGCATCATGGTGGTACTCCCTTGTCGTTGTGATCGGGCGTCTCGTTCAGGCGACGCCTCTTGGTGGGTCAGTTCGGTGAGACCACCACGCCCCAGGGCTGTTCGCCCACGGTGATGGATTTGATGACCTTCTCGGCCTCCACGTCGATCACGCTGATGTCGTTGGAGTTGCCGTTGGTGCTGATGATGTACTTCTCGTCCGGCGTGAAGCCGAGCTGCCAGACACGCTGGCCGACGAGCAGGTAGTCCTTCACCTCGTCAGTCTCGCCGTCG
>JBCBHB010000225.1:0-5271 GCA_038526025.1 Pseudomonadota bacterium | reverse complement strand
CGGTGACCACGATGATCTCGGTGTAGATCTTGAAGCTGTCCATGAAGCGCAGAAGGATCGCGATGGTCAGCACGCCCATCATCTTCGGCAGCTCGATGTAGCGGAACACCTTCCACCGGCTCGCCTGGTCGATCCGCGCCGCCTGGTAATAGGCCTGCGGGATGGACTGGAGCCCGGCATAGGCCAGCAGCACCACCAGCGATGTCCAGTGCCAGACATCCATGACGATGATCGTGATCCACGCCGCAATCGGGTCCTGCGCGTAGTTGTAGGGAATGCCGATGCCGTTCACCGCAGCCCCCAGCAGCCCGATGTCCTCCCGCGCGAAGATACGCCAGATGGTGCCCACCACGTTCCAAGGGATCAGCAGCGGCAGCGCCACGAGCACGAGGCAAACCGTCGCCCAGATCCCTTTCTTCGGCATGTGGAGCGCGATGTAGACCCCGAGCGGCACCTCGATGGCGAGGATCGTCAGCGTGAAGATCACCTGCCGAATGAACGCGTTATGGAGCCGCTCGGAGGCCAGAACCTCCTGGAACCACTCGAACTTGTCGTCGAGCGGGTAGAACTCTCCGCCGAATGCGTCCTGGATCGAGTAGTTCACCACCGTCATCAGCGGGATCACCGCCGAGAAGGCGACGATCACGAGGACGGGCAGGACGAGGAGCCAGGCGCGGTTGTTCTGGGTCTTCTCCATCACGCGGCCTCCGACTGCTCGGTGGGCGCCACGCGCCAGTCATCCGCATAGACGTTGATGCCGCGCGGATCGAAGGCCACGCGCGTCTCATCGGCAGCGATGGCCGCGCCCTCCGGCGCCAGGATGTTGATCTCGCGCCCGAAGCACTCGGCACGAACGATCTTGTGCCGCCCCACATCCTCGACCCGGCGAATGCGCACGGGCAGGGTGTTCGCCTGCTCCGAGGTGAGGCGCGCGAATTCGGGGCGGATACCAAGCTCGATCTTGCCGCCCGCAGGCGCATACCCCGCCGGCAGCGCGATCTCCGTGCCATGCACGCGGGCGCGGTTCCCCTCCACCTCCGCGGGCAGCACGTTCATGCCAGGCGAGCCGATGAAGTAGCCCACGAAGGTGTGCGCCGGCCGCTCGAACAGCTCCTCCGGCGTGCCGATCTGCACAACACGGCCATCGTACATCACCACCACCTTGTCGGCGAAGGTCAGCGCCTCGGTCTGGTCGTGGGTCACGTAGATCATGGTGTGGCCGAAGGTCTGGTGCAGGGCCTTCAGCTGGGTGCGCAGCTCCCACTTCATATGCGGGTCGATCACCGTCAGCGGCTCATCGAAGAGGATCGCGTTCACGTCCTCCCGCACCATGCCCCGCCCAAGGCTGATCTTCTGCTTGGCGTCCGCGGTCAGCCCCTTGCACTTCTTGTCGAGCTGGTCGGCAAAGCCGATCATCTCGGCGATCTCCTGCACCCGCCGCGCCACATAGGCCGCGTCCGAGCCGCGGTTCTTCAGCGGGAAGGCGAGGTTCTCGCGCACGGTCATCGTGTCGTAGACCACCGGGAACTGGAACACCTGCGCGATGTTCCGCTCCGCCGTCGTCGCATGCGTCACGTCCTGCTCGCCGAAGAGAATGCGCCCCTCCGAAGGCTCCAGCAGGCCGGAGATGATGTTCAGCAGCGTCGACTTCCCGCAGCCGGAGGGGCCGAGCAGCGCATAGGCGTCCCCGTCCTGCCAGACATGGTTCATCCGCTTCAGCTGATAGTCCGCCTCGCTCTTCGGGCTGGCGCTGTAGCTGTGCGCGAGGTTCTCAAGCGTGATCCGGGCCATGCACCCCTCCTTCAGGCGGCGAGCGCGTAGGAGGCGGGGGCGACCAGCGGCCCGTCCTCGGCGAAGATGTAGATGTGCTCTGGGCGCACGAAGAAGCTCTGCTCCGAGCCGATCTCCAGATGGCGCACCCCGTGGACCAGGGCGACCCACCGGTCCGGCCCATGGTCGAGATGGATGAAGCTCTCGGAGCCCGTGATCTCGGTCACCGCCACGTGCCCGCGAAACTCGAGCGCCTCGGTGCTATGGCGCTCAAGCCCCAGATGGTTCGGCCGGAAGCCCGCGCGGTACCGCCCGTCCGGAATGTCGGCGAGCCGACCCGTCGCCGCCACGCTCTGCCCCTCACCGAACAAAAGCTTCGCGCCGTTCTTCGAGATCGACAGGAAGTTCATCGGCGGATCGGAGAACACCCGCGCGGTCGTCGCATCCGCCGGCTGGCGGTACACATCAACCGTCGGGCCGAACTGCGTCACCCGCCCCTCCCAGAGCGCCGCACAGTTCCCGCCGAGGAGCAGCGCCTCTTCCGGCTCGGTTGTGGCATAGACGAAGATCGCGCCAGACTCCTGGAAGATCTTCGGGATCTCGGCACGCAGCTCCTCGCGCAGCTTGTAGTCGAGGTTCGCCAGCGGCTCGTCGAGCAGCACCAGCCCCGCGCCCTTCACCAGCGCCCGGCCCATGGCGCAGCGCTGCTGCTGGCCGCCCGAAAGCTCAAGCGGCTTGCGGTCGAGGAACCCTTCGAGGCGCATCAGCTCCGCCGTCGCCCGCACCCGCTTGTCGATCTCGTCCCGCGGCACGCGCTGCAGGCGCAGCGGCGAGGCGATGTTCTCGTAGACGCTGAGGGACGGGTAGTTGATGAACTGCTGGTAGACCATGGCAACGCCCCGGTCCTGCACGCGCTGCCCCGTCACATCCGTACCCTGCCATAGCACCCGGCCCGTGCTCGGCACATCGAGGCCAGCCATAATGCGCATGAGCGAGGTCTTGCCCGAGAGCGTCGGCCCGAGCAGCACGTTCATCGTGCCCGGCTCCAACGTCAGGTCCGTGGGGTGGATATGCGTCGACGCACCGACGACGCGGCTCACCCCCTCGAGGGTCAGTGTCATGCTTCCTCCCCGGTCACGCCCCAGTTCTCGGCCGGTCTGGCGTTTCGCGCGTTTACCACCTTGCCGCGCATCTCGCACATGAACGCGCAAAAGCGAAGGTGGCTGGCTTTCGTTCTTGTTCCTATTCCAACCGTTCTGAGCGTCTCTGTCAAACATCGAGAACGCGGAAAGCGGGCGCGAACGCACGAATTCATGCTTCGAGAGCGGTCCCGCGGTACTGGCGCGACCACGCTGCGGCATGCTGCTCCGAAAACACCGGCGCGGCTAGGTCGCCTGCGCGTAACTGATCACCGAAAGGAAGCGCGCCGGCAGGCTGATCAGCGTCTCCGGCCCATGCGGCGCATCGGCCTCGAAGAAGAGCGCATCGCCCGGCTTGAGGTGAAACACCGTCTCGCCATGCCGGTACCCCACCTCCCCTTCGAGGACGAAGAGAAACTCCACACCATCATGCCGGAAGGCCGGGAACACGTCCGACGCGTCGGAGAGCGTGATGAGATAGGGCTCCGTCACCACGCCCGCACCGGACCCCGCGAGATGCCCGAGCAAGCTGTACTGGTGCCCGGCGCGGGAGCCGACACGCTCAACGCTCAGCCCTTCACCGGCCTTCACATGCACCGCCCGCCGCGCCTCCTCGAAGCGCTGAAAGAAGGTGGTGATGGGCACAGCGAGCGCGCGGGAAAGCGCCTGCAGCGTCGCAAGCGACGGCGAGATAAGACCGTTCTCGATTTTCGAGAGCATCCCGGCGCTCAAGCCGGCGGCCTCGGCCAGGGCACCCACGCCGAGGCCCGCCTTGCTCCGAAGGCTGCGCACCTGGTGGCCGATGGCAACCTCGAGCACCTCGCTCCCGCCCGGGCGCGCCCCGTGCGGGTCCTGGCTGAGGCGGCTGGCCATGCGCTCAGATATCCAGCGTGTTCTCCCGCTCCCAGTCGGAGAAATGGGCTGCATAGGCGTGCCATTCCTGCGTCTTGAGCTTCACATAGGCCCCCGCGAAGCTCTCGCCCAGCGCCTCCTTCAGCTCCGTATCCGCATCGAAGGTGCGGATGGCGTCGAGCAGGTTCAGCGGCAGCCGGCGCGCATCCGGCACGAAGGCCGCATCCGCATACATGTCGAAGTCCGACTTCGGTCCCGGGTCCGCCTTGTTGATCAGCCCCGAAAGCCCCGCCGCAATGATCGCTGCCTGCAGCAGGTAGGGGTTTGCCGCCCCGTCGGCGAGACGCAGCTCGAACCGCCCGGGCCCGGGCACCCGCACCATATGCGTGCGGTTGTTGCCGGACCAGGTGACGGTGTTCGGCGCCCAGGTCGCGCCCGAATGGGTCACCGGCGCATTGATCCGCTTGTAGCTGTTCACCGTGGGGTTGGTGATCGCCGTCATCGCCTCCGCATGGGCCATGATGCCGCCGAGGAAATGCCGCCCCTGCGTGGCGAGGCCAAGCTCCTTGCTGTCGTCCTCGAAGAGGTTCTTCTTCCCGGCCGCATCCCACACGCTCACATGCGCGTGGCAGCCATTGCCCGTCAGCCGCTCGATGGGCTTCGGCATGAAGGTCGCGCGCAGCCCGTGCTTCTCGGCGATGGACTTCACCATGAACTTGAAGAACGAGTGCTTGTCGGCCGTCGCCAGCGCGTCGTCGAACTCCCAGTTCATCTCGAACTGCCCGTTCGCGTCCTCATGGTCGTTCTGGTAGGGCAACCAGCCGAGATGCAGCATCGCGTCCGAAATCTCGGCGATCACGTCATAGCGGCGCATCACCGCCTGCTGGTCGTAGCAGGGCTTCGCCTGCGTGTCGTAGGGGTCGCTGATCTCCGTCCCGTCCGGGTTCAGCAGGAAGAACTCCGCCTCAACGCCCGTCTTCACCCGCATGTTCACGCTCTTGGCCGCGAGGATCTGGCGGCGGAGCACGTTGCGCGGCGCCTGGCTGACCTCGATGCCCTCCATCATGCAGTCCGCAGCCACCCAGGCCACCTCGGGCTTCCAGGGCAGCTGGATCACCGAATGCGGGTCCGGCAGCGCCAGCATGTCGGGATGCGCAGGGCTCATATCGAGATGCGCGGCAAAGCCCGCAAAGCCCGCCCCTTCCTCCTGCATCATGCCGATGGCCTGGGTCGGCACGAGCTTCGAGCGCTGCACGCCGAAGAGGTCGGTGAACGACACGAGGAAGTACTTGACGTTGTTCTCGGCGGCAAACTCGCTCAGGCTTGCGGACATTCCATTCCCCTCTCAGTAGCCGTTCCGGCCCGGTATCCAGTCGGTGCCCGCCAGCGGGACCTGTGCCATCGCGGCGGCCTCGACCGTGAGGGCACACAGGTCCTCCGGCTCCAGGTTCCGCACATCGTTCTTGCCACAGGCGCGCGCGATGGTCTGCGCCTCCAGCGTCATCACCTT
>JBCBHB010000224.1:0-5277 GCA_038526025.1 Pseudomonadota bacterium | reverse complement strand
CTGCGGCTCGACCCGATCGAGATCCTAGGTCTCGGGCTTGCCGCGGCCTTGGGCTCGGGGCTCTTCGCGGGGCTCTCGGGCGAAGAGCCGTTTACTGGGCTCTGGCTCCTGCTCGGTGCCGATGGCGGCGGCAAGGGTCTCCCGATCTCGACCGTGCTGGTCTTCGACATCGGCGTTTGGCTGACCGTGATCGGCGCCGTCTCGGCCCTGGTGCTCGCACTCGAAGAAGAAGAAGGGGAGGAGAGCTGATGGAACCGGTTCTTGCCGTTCTCGCGGGGCTGCTGGCCGCCACGGGGGTCTATCTAATGCTGGCCGGGCACATGCTGCGCCTTGTCTTCGGGATCGTGTTGCTGGGCTCCTCCGCCAACCTCGCCGTCTTCGTGGGCGGGCGGCTGACCGAGAGCGCAGCGCCGCTTATCCCCACGGGCTTCACGGTGCCGGACCAGGTGGTGGCAAACCCGCTTCCCCAGGCGCTGGTGCTGACGGCCATCGTGATCGGCTTCGGCTTTGCCGCCTTCGCCCTGGCCCTGGCACTGGCCGCTCATCGCCGCCTCGGCACGGTGAACCCGGAGGAGATGCGCGTGGCGGAGGCAGGCCCTGCGCCGCTGCCTACCCCGGCGCCGGCCCCTGCCGATGCGGCCATTACGGCGCCCGAGGCAGGGAGGGCGGTGGCATGAGCTGGCTGAAGGTTATGCCCCTCGTCATCCTCTCGCTCGGCGCCGTGACCGTGCTCGTCTCCCTCGTGCTCGACCAGCGCCGCGCTGCGCGCTCCGGCGAGGACGATACCACCCAACCGCCTGCGAAAGGACCGCACGCATGAGCTGGACCCTGGCACTTCCGCTGCTCATCCCGTTCGCGGGTGCCGTGGCGGCGCTGCTTGCCCCGCGCCTCGGGCTGCGGCCGGCGGCCATCGGTATCGTGACAACGGGCCTGCACCTGATGGCATCGATCCATCTGGCATTCGCGGTGGTCGAGGGCGGGATCCTGGCCTCGGGCATGGGCGGCTGGGCGGCGCCCGTGGGCATCGTGCTGGTGGCCGATGCGCTGGCGGCGATCATGGTGGTCGTCACGGGGCTCATGGGCCTCGCCATCGCCGTCTATGCCGCGGCGGATATCGACGGGGCGCGCAGCCGTGCGGGCTGGCACGCCCTCTACCTCGCCCTGATCGGCGGGGCGACGGGCGCCTTCCTCACCGGCGACCTCTTCAACCTCTATGTCTGGTTCGAGGTGATGCTGATCGCGTCCTTCGGGCTGATGGTGCTCGGCGGCGGGCGTGCGCAGATGGACGGCGCGGTGAAGTACATGGCGCTCAACATCGTCGCCACGATCTTCTTCCTTGCCGCCGTGGGCCTGATCCATGGGTTGGCGGGTACGCTGACGATGGCGGACCTGCCCGGGCGCCTTGCGGCGGCCGATGCGCCGCTTGCGGAAGGGGCGGCGGCCTTCCTGCTCTTCGGGGCGCTGGCGGTGAAGGCGGGGCTCTTCCCTCTCTGGTTCTGGTTGCCCGCCGCCTACCACACGCCGCCCGTGGCAGTGACGGCGATCTTCGCAGCGCTCCTCACCAAGGCCGGGATCTACGCGATGATGCGTGTGGGCCTTCTGGTGTTCCCGGACGTGCCGCTCGGCGACATTCTGCTGCCCGTCGCCATTGCGACCATGGTGCTGGGTGTGATCGGGGCCGCGGCCCAGCGCGAGGTGCACCGCATCCTCTCGTTCCACATTCTCAGCCAGGTGGGGTACATGGCGCTCGGCCTCGCGCTCGCCACGCCGCTCGCGCTCATGGGGGCGATCCTCTACATGGTGCACAACATCATCGTGAAGGCGGTGTTGTTCCTGATCGCGGGCATCGGGCGGCGCTTGACCGGCAGCTTCGATCTTGCACGGTCCGGCGGGCTCTACGCCGCTTCGCCCGTTCTTTCCGTGCTGTTCCTGCTCGCCGCGCTCTCCATGGCTGGCCTGCCGCCCTTCTCAGGCTTCTGGGGCAAGCTGGCGCTGGTGCAGGCGGGGGCCGAGGTCGAGAGCTGGGCGGCGATCCTCGCCATCCTCGGTGTTGGCCTCTTCACGCTCTACTCGATGACGAAGATCTGGCTGCAGGGCTACCTCAAGCCGCACCCGACCGGCCGCGCAAAGGGGCTCGATGCTCTGCCAGCGCCGGCGCGACGCCTGCTGGTACTGCCCGCCTTCGCGCTGGTCGGCGCCTCGCTTGCCATGGGTCTCTGGCCCGCGCCGTTCATTCAGGCGGCGGAGGCGGCGGCGGCCGGGCTGACCGATCCGCAACCTTACATCAACGCTGTGATGGGAGCGCCCGCATGAACATCTTCGCGATCAACCTGCTGCTGGCCTTCGCCTGGGGCGCTCTGGCGGCGGACTACTCGATCACGAGCCTTGCCATCGGCTTCGTGCTCGGCTTCGCGGCGCTCTGGGTGGTGCGCGGGTTGTTCCCGGATGAGGGCTACTTCCTGCGCGTGCCTCGGCTGGTACGGCTTGCGCTGATCTTCCTGCGCGAGCTCGTGCTCTCCTCGCTGCGCGTCGCGCGGGACGTGCTGAGCCTCAGGCCGAACGCGCGCCCGGGCATCGTGGCCGTGCCGCTCAGGGCGCGGACCGAGACCGAGGTGCTGGTGGTCTCGAGCCTCGTGACGCTCACGCCCGGTACCCTAAGCCTCGATCTCTCCCCCGATGGCGAGACGCTCTATGTGCACGCCATGTTTCTTGACGAGCCGGAGGCGATGCGCGCCGAGATCCGCGATACCCTCGAAACCCCCGTTTTGGAGGCGCTTTCATGACCCTTCTGACGCTTGCTGCGGATGTTGCGAGCTGGATCCTGCTTGCCGCTGCCGGCCTGACGCTGCTGCGCTTGATCCTCGGCCCCACGGTCGCGGATCGGGTGGTGGCGGTCGATATGTTGTCGGTCCTCACCGTCGGCTTTGCCGGACTGCGGGCGATTGCTGCGGACGAGGTGGCCTATCTCGACATCGCGCTGGTGCTGGCGATTGCGGGCTTCCTGGGAACGCTGGCCTTCGCGCGCTTTATCATGCGGCGCCATGCCGTGGGCACGCCGGAGGGCGGTGAGGAGGTACGGGCATGACCGAGCTTCTGGAAATGGCCACCTTCGGCGAGATCGTCGCCTCCGCCATTCTGGTGGGCGGTGCGCTCTTCGCGCTCATCGCGGGCATCGGGCTCTTGCGGATGCAGGACGTGTTCATGCGGATGCATGCCTCGACCAAGGCGGGCACGCTGGGTGTGGGGCTGATCATGGTCGGGGCCGCCATCGGGTTCGACGATGGCTGGGCGGGTGCACGTGCCTTCGGTGCCTTCGTCTTCCTGCTGCTCACCGCCCCGGTGGCGGCGCACATGATCGGGCGGGCGGCGTATCTCGCCCGCACCCCGCTTTCGCCCCGCACGGTGGTGGACGAGCGCCGGAACGGACACGCCGGCTAACGGCTGTCCACCAGCACAAAGGAAAAGGGCCCGCGCCATGGTGGCGGCGGGCCCTTTGCTTTGCGGATCCCCCTGAGTGGGGCGGGTTTAGTTGCCCGTGATGCGGGCGATATGCGTGGCGACCACGCTGACATCGGCGCCCGGCGTCTCTTCGAGAACGGCCCAGGAGAAGCCCTTGTCCTGCCAGTAGCTCGCATAGGTCTTGCCGACATGGACGAGCTTCAGGTCGGAGTTGCCGCCCGGCACCTGCTGCTTGCCGAAGACGAGGCTGACACGGTCGCCCTTGTCGTTCTCGTACATCACCTGCGCCATCGGGCCTTCGGAGCCCGCAAGCAGGCGGCCGCCGACAAGCTCGAAGTTCAGCTCCTCGAGGTGCGGGATCATCGCCGCATCGCCCAGACGGTCCGTGAACCACTGAGCCATCGCCGCCTCGTCCTTGGCGGTGAACTCGACAGGATGGAAGGTGTCGGGGGCGAACACCTCATGGGCGCCCGCGGCATCCGCCACGAAGCTCGGCACCGAATGGTTCTCGAAGGACGCGACGACGACACTGTCCTGCCGCGACTTGCCGACGCTCGACTTCACGTAGTTCGCGTGGCCGAACCAGCCGCCGGCGGCGATCGCCACCGTGGCGGCGATGCCGGCACCGAAGCGCGTCAGGGTTTGCTGACGCTCACGCCGCTCGAGAGCGGAGCCGAGCCGTGCGGCTAGCGCCTCTGTCGCGGGATCCGTCTCCTCGGGCGTCGCCGCGGCGCGCAGCGCCGCGATGTCTCCCATCAGGCGCGCCATCTTCGCGCGAAGCGCAGGGTCCGCTTCGATTGCGGCGGCAACGCGCGCGCTCTCGCTATCGCTCAGTTCGCCATCGCAGAAGGCGTTGAGCTCTGCTTCGCTGATCTTGGTAATCTCGGTCATCTCAGCTCATCCGTTCCACTTGGCGGCGCAGGCCGTCTCCGCTTTGCTCTCGCGCAGCGGGCGCTCGACCGCGCCGTGCGGTCCCCTCCATGGCAGCTCGGATCGCCGCCCTGCCACGCGAGATGCGCGACATGAGCGTTCCGAGCTTGAGCCCGAGGATCTCGGCAGCCTCCGAATAGGCGACCCCGTCGATCGCGACGAGGGTGATGGCCTCGCGCTGCTCCTCGGGCAGATCGTCGAGCGCGGCGAGGGTCTCGCCAAGCTCAATTGCGTGTTCCTGGCGGGGTGCCACCCGGTCCTCGTCGGCGCCGCGCTCCTCGAGGAGCTCGCGCCGCCGTGCATCCTGCCGTCGCTTGGAGCGATGCAGGTTGACCAGGATCTGGCACAGCCAGGTGCTGAGGGAGGACTGACCGCGATACCCCTCGAACTTCGAGAGGGCGCGCAGGAGCGTCTCTTGCACCAGATCATCTGCCTCCGCGTCGTTCCGCGTGAGCATCCGGGCAAAGCGCCTGAGCTTCGGTATCTCGGTCTCGACAGCATGGCCGCCGCGTCTTCTTCCCAGCATTTCTCTTCCCGGCGCGGCGGTTCTGCCGGCCTCGTGGTGTGTGACGCACGAGCCCGCGTGATCATCCGAAGAAAGGGCGACTTTTCTCAAAAAAAAGAGGGGAGCATGCAATCGCGCCCAAGGACTTCCGGACCTTGGGCCCAACAGCGCGGTAAAAAATTTCTCGTGACCCGGGATGAAACGCCAGAGCGGCCCGTCTCATCCACAACTGCACCGGGAACGACGGTGCTGTGCGGATGGACCTTAAGGACAGAAAGGGCCCAAAGATGACCGACGCCACGATGATGCCGGCCGAGCCCATGGCGCAGCGCTCCTTCAGCGCGCGCCTCACCCGGGAGCTGCGTGAGGCGATGGCGGTGATC
>JBCBHB010000223.1:0-5296 GCA_038526025.1 Pseudomonadota bacterium | reverse complement strand
GGAGCAGCGTGCCAGGCTCCGCGTCGAGCGCCCGCGCCGCACCATCGGGCATCGCCAGCAGCGTGTCCGTGCCCATGCGGAAGACGAGCGACGGTTCGCGGTAGCCCAGGGAGACGACCGGACCCGCGGCGCAGGCACGCCAGGGCTCGGCCAGGGCGACGAGATGGGGCGTCGCGAAGGCGGTGCTGAGCGCGGGCAGGCCGAACTGCAACACGGCGATGAAGATGGCGAGGGCCGAGGCGATGCTGGCACCTGCCTGGCCCTTGAGGTTGCCCGCAAGCGCTGCGCTGGCCGCGGCGAGGGCGAGGAGCGCGCCGAGAATGCCGAAGAGCGCGGCAAGCGGCGCCGGCCAGCCCTCGAGGACAATGGGGAGCACCACGGCGGCGAGGCCGAGCACCACGCCGGGCAGGGCGGTCAGCACGGCGGAGAGGCGGCGCATCCACCGCGCCTTGGGCGCGAGGCCGAGCGTGATGTACCAGGCAACGAGGCCGGCAAGCGCCGGGTAGAGGGGGAGCACGTAGTGCGGCAGCTTTGTCGGCACGAACTCCAGCACCAGCCAGAACGGCACCACCCAGCAGGCCACGAAGAGGATGGGCAGCCGTGTCTGCCACCGGTTTCGCGCGGCGTAGGCGAGGCCGATGGCGCCCGGCAGGAAGGCCGCCCAGGGCCAGAAGGTCCCCCAGACGATGGCGCTGTAGAGCCCTGGCGGGCCCCAGTGCTTCTCCTGCCCCTCCGCCACCTTGCCGAGGAGATCGCGGCCCACGGCCTCCTCGAAGAATGCGCCGTCCGAGATCACCCAGATGGCCGAGAGCCACGGCGCCACCAGCGCGGCCGTAAGCACAAGGCCGGGCAGCAGGCGCAGGGGTGCGAGGCTTGGTAACGGCGCCTTTTGCAGGCGGCGGGCAACCAGGAAGGTGACGAGGGCCAGCGCCGCGATCGTTGGGATCACCGGGCCCTTCAGCAGGGTCGCCGCGGCCATGGCCAACCAGAAGACAAGCCAGGTGAAGCGCCCCGCCGTCTCGGAACAGATGCGGGCGAGTGCCCCCATGGCGAGGACGGCGGTGAGCGCCATCGCCGCATCGGTCTTTGCAATCGTCGCCTCCGCGGCGGCGAGCACGATGGTGCCGAAGGCGATACCGCCAAGGAGGGCCGCTTCGGGGCGGAGGAGCGGGCGGAGCGCCCAGACCGTCGCCATTGCCGCAAGGACGATGCCGAGGAGAGAGGGCAGCCGGTAAGCCCAGATGGGCGCTGCCGCACCGCCAGCCGGCAGGGTGCTCGCCGCCTGCAGCCAGTAGATGCCGATGGGCTTCTTCCAGCGCGGCGCATCCTGGAAGCGGATGTCCACATAGTCGCCCGACTCGATCATCTGCTTTGTTGCCTGGACGAAGCGGCCCTCGTCCCGATCGGTCACCGGCAGGGTCGCGGTACCCGGCAGAGCGGTGGCGAGCGCGATCAGCCCGGCGAGGAACGGCCCGCGCCATGGCTTCGCTGTCCCCCAGTCGAGGAGTCTTGAGAGCAGCAGTCCGAAGAGCTGCCCGGTTCGTTCCAGCATGCCGGCAACTGCGGTCATCGCCGCCCCCATCGCCCCTGCCTCCGCCGGGGCGCGCCGTCCATGGGCTCAGTCCGCCGCAGGCGGGGTTGCCGGGGGCAGGAGCGAGCCTGCGCCGAGCGGATCCGCACCGCCGCTGCCCTCCGACGGTCCGGGAAGCGGGATCTCGATCTCGTCAGCCGGGACGTTGAAATTGTCGGTCACCGAGCCGCCGCCGCGCCCGCCTGCGAGAATCGTGAGCGTGATCGAGGTGCAGATGAAGGCGATTGCGAGGCCCCAGGTCACCTTGCTCAGCGCAGAGGCCGCGCCGCGCTGCGAGACGAGCCCGCCGCCACCGCCGCCGATGCCGAGTGCGCCGCCTTCGGAACGCTGCAGCAGCACGACTGCGATAAGGCAGAGCGCGATGATCAGGTGGACGACGAGAACGACGCTCTCCATGGAGCCTCCGCAAGCTTCGCTTTCAAGCCGCGCCTAATAGCGCCGCCTCGCCGTTCTGTCGAGAGAGGCCAGCCGCCGGCGCGCCTGCATCATGCGGCGGAGATGCCGCCGTTCACGCTGATGGCCTGGCCGGTGATGCGGCGTGCGGCGGGTGAGGCGAGAAACAGGGCCAGAGCCGCAAGGTCCGACGCCTCCGTGGGGCCGAGGGCCGCAAGCGGGCGAGCCTTGGCGAAGAGCTTGGCGGAGAAGCGGCCTTCCTCCATGAGACGGTCGGTCAGCGGGGTGCCTTCCACCAGCGAGGGCGTGATCACGTTGGCGCGGACGCCGTTGCGCTTTGCCTCCATCGCCAGCGTTCGGGTGAACTGGATGATCGCGGCCATGCCGGCGCCGATCACCGCCTCGCCCGGCGTGGCGACCTTCCCCGCATCCGAGGCCACGCTGATGATCGCGCCGCGCCCCTCGTGCATCATGCCAGGCAGTACCGCGCGCGCGGCGTAGAGGAAGGGGGCCAGGTCTTCCGTCAGGCCGACGCGGATGTCTTCGAGGCTTTGGCGGAAGAGGAGTTCGGGCAGGCGTGCGCCACCGGTGCTGATGATCAGGGTGTCGATACGGCCGAAGCGGTTCTGAGCCTCGGCCACCATGGCTTGGACCGATGAGGGATCGGCCCCGTCGCAGCGGAGGAAGGGCGCGCCAAGGTCCGCCGCCGCCGCTTCACCGCGGTCGATGTTGCGCCCAGCGATGGCAACGGCTGCGCCGTTCTCCTTGAAGACGCGCGCCGTTTCCTGCCCGATGCCGGATGTGCCGCCGAGGAGGAGCACGACCTGTTCGTGCAATGGCCTTGGTTCCACCCCTGCCGCCGGATTGTCGCTCACCGCACCGTTCCTTCAGCCATGTGCTTGGACGAGCAGCATGGCGCGGGGCGGTGGACCTGCACAAGGGGAGGAGGCTGCGCCTGACGGTGCAACCTTAGGAGGCATCCATCGGCCAGGCCGCTGACTGTCAGTCGACCTCGACCGCGGTGCCGATGCGAAGGCCCCGGCTCGAGACGCTGAAGAAACTCATCCGGCGCAGGTCCCGGATTAGCCACAGCGGATGCTCGGGTTCCGGGTTGGGCAGGATGATCGAGCGTGAGTAGCAGGCGTTGAACGACCATCCGGGCCGCTGGGAGATCAGCCTGATATCCCGCTCCTGCCGCCGACGCGCGAGCATCGCCATCTCCGCCGCGCCCTTCTTCTTCGCGAGACGGCAGGCCCGGTCGAAGAGCTGGCGACCGATGAAGCGGTTCTGATATTCCGGCTCCACCGTGATGGCGCATTCTGCACGCTCACCGCGGTACCCGATCTCGACACTGCCGCGCAGCTCGCCGTCGACGAACCACCCGATCACATCGTTGTAGGACGTCGTCCGCGCCCAGCGGACCAGGGCCTCATCCGACATATCGCTGCCGAAACGCGAGACGATCGCGCGTTCGTCGAGGCGACGAACATGACGCAGAAGGATGTCCCACTCTGTCTCGGTAAGGAGACGGAAAGAGCCCTTCTTCGTGAACAACCAACCGAACATGTTGCTTCTCCAGCACACAACCTACGGGTGTATATGGCGGAGGAGTTCTAACGAGTCTAGTGAAAACCCTCACAATCATGCGCAAAAGCGTCGCACGGCGCACGAGATATTGAGGTTTTGTCTGCGTTTAGATCGAAGTCTTGTGGGCAGCCGCGTCAGGCGTCGACATCGTCCACATCCGCCTGTCCGCTCAGCACACGGCGGACGATGCTCCAGGAGAGCCCGATTCCCAACACCAGGCCGCAAGCGATGAGTGCCAGCCAGGCAATGGGGCCGCCATCGGCCAGGGTCAGGTCGACGACCCCGTAATAGGTGAGGGTCCAGACAAGGGCCGCGAGGAACGCGAAGATCAACGCCATGCCGGGAATGCCGATCGAGCGCAGGGTGGCGCGCAGGAAAATCACGTAGAGGATCAGCAGTATCAGTCCACCCAGTGCCTTCGGCGGGAGGTTCGTATCGAAGCCCTCCAGCACCCAGTGCACGTAGGACAAGCCCGAGGGGTTCCAGGTCAGAACCACGAGAAGGATTGCTGCGGCGCAGCGGAGCGCGATATCAGAAAAGCCGATCCTGCGTGCCATGCCCGTCTCCCTGAGCCGCCGGTGCCCGCCGCTTCTGTAGCGGAGGGCACGCATCGTTGCCAGCGGGGAAGGGGGCGCGCCCGGGCAAGGGGAGGCCGCGATGGAACTGAACCTGATCGTGGGGCAGACGGTCTTCGTCTGGCTCATCGCGCTCTGGATCCTGCTCGGCGCGCTCGAGAACATCCGGAACCCCAAGGTGAACCGGGACAGCGTTGCCGAAGTGATGGACATGTCGCGGATGGCGGAGGTCTACCCGGCCTTCTACGAGGTCTTCCGCAGGAACCGGGTGATCGACAGCCGCCTCCATGCGCTTGCCTTCCGCGTTATCGTTTGGGGGGAAAGCGTTGTGGCGGCCGTGTTGGTTGTCGCGGCGCTGTGGCTCACGGCGGCCTGCCTCGGGCTGGCAGCCGCGGACGGAGCCCGGGTGCTCGCGGCCTGGGGGGCAATCGGGTTCACGCTTGTCTGGGGTCTGTTCCTCGTCGGCGGGCAGTGGTTTCACTACTGGTGCGGCTACGAAGGCGCGCAGGCGACGCATTTCATGGCTGCGATCTGGGGGATGCTGACCTTCGCGATCTTGCATCTCTAGGGCAGCGGGCCGGTCTGCCATAGCCGCACCCGCAGCCCGCCATGGGGCACGGGCGGGCCCGGTTCCTGGAAAGGGAGACCGGTGGCACGCGCAAGCCCATCCTCGCTGGTTACGATCGCGGTGCGCCAGCCGCTAAAACGCTCCCGCGTCACCCGCCCGAAGGTGGCATAGAGCGGCGCGAGCGACGGGCCTTCGCCGATGCGGGCGCCATAGGGCGGGTTCGCGGTCACGAGGCCGGGTCCGACGCCCTCGGGCGGCGCGGCGTCGCTGATCGTCCTGCAGGCGAAGGATGCGAGCGCAGCAAGGCGCGCGCGGACGGCGTTCTCGCCGGCCATGCGTACGGCGCCGGCATCACGATCCGAGCCGAAGAAGCGCGGGGGCCCTTCGGGTGAGCCTGACGGGGGCCGGCGGAGGGCTTCGAAGGCCTTGGCGTCGTGGCCCACCAGCGCTTCGAAGGCGAAGGAGCGGGCGGCGCCGGCCTGCCGCCCGGCAGCCATGCCGGCCGCCTCCAGCACGAATGTGCCGGAGCCGCAGAAGGGGTCGACCACCGGCTCCGCGCCGTCGAACCCTGCCGCCTGGAGG
>JBCBHB010000222.1:0-5302 GCA_038526025.1 Pseudomonadota bacterium | reverse complement strand
GCTGCGGGCTTGGCAGCTTCAAGGCGCTGGGGGCGGCCCATGCGATCGCGCGGGCGGCAGATGCCCGGGTTGCTGCGGGGGCGCCGGCGCATGCCACGGCGCTGAGCGGTGTCACCTATGTCTGCGCGTCGGCCGGGAACCACGGGCTCTCGATGGCGGCGGGGGCGCGGCTCTTCGGGGCGGCTGCGGTGGTGCTGCTGGCCGAGACTGTGCCGGAGGCCTTTGCCGCGCGGCTGAGGGCAAAGGGTGCACGGGTCATCCGCCATGGCAAGGTCTATGACGAGGCGATGGCCGAGGCCCGCCGGCTCGCTCTGTCGGAGGGCTGGTCGCTGCTCTCGGATTCGAGCTGGGTCGGCTACACCGAGGCGCCCACGGCAGTGATGGAGGGCTACCTTATCACGGCGGCGGAGACGGTGGCCGAGATGCCCGGGCCGCCCAGCCATGTGATGCTGCAGGCGGGCGTGGGAGGGCTTGCTGCCGCGATCGCTGCGCATCTCCGGCGTGCCTGGGGCCCTCAGCCGCGCATCGTTGTGGTGGAACCCGAGGCGGCACCCTGCCTGATCGATAGCGTGCGCGCGGGCTTTCCCCGCCGGGTCGAGGGACCGGACAGCGCGATGGGCCGGCTCGACTGCAAGGAGCCCTCGCATCTCGCGCTCGTCTGCCTGGCCGAGGCGGCGGACGACTTCGTGACCGTGGGCGAGCGGGCGGCCGCGGAGACAGTGCAGTGGCTTGCCGAGGAAGGGATCGCCACGACGCCTTCGGGCGCCGCCGGGGTCGCGGCCCTCCGCCATGCGGGACCAGCCGCGGCGGCGTTGGGACTCGGACCGGAGAGCCGTGTGCTCGTCTGGCTTTCGGAAGGGCCGGAGGAGGCCTAGTCGCTCCCAGGGCCGTCCTCGATCTGCCCGGTGATCAGGTTCTCGTTGTAGAGGGCGCGCAGGTTGAGCTCCATGTCGACCACCTCGCTCACCTGACCGAGGCGCTTCTTCAAGGCCGCCATCGCCGCACGAGCAGCCTCGGCGCCTTCGGCCGCCGTCACGACCTCGAAGCGCAGTTTTACGCCCGGACCCGCACGGCCAAGCACCGGCAAGTCGGCGGTGATGGCGGCGGCGATCTTGGCGTAGCCGCCGGAGGTCTGGCGATCGGCGAGGAGTAGGATCGGCTGCCCCGAGGCCGGCACCTGGATCGCACCGGTGACGATCCCGTCCGACACGATGTCCGCCCCCCGCCCGGGCTCGCGCCGGTGCTCCAGCGTGCCGCCCTCCAGCCGCAGCCCCATCCGGTCGGACCTCTCCGACACGGTCCACACCGTCGAGAGAAATGCCTCCAGCCCCGCGTCGGTGAAGTGATCGTCCTGCGGGCCGAGCACCACGCGGATGCTGCGCGGGCCCGCGCCTGCGCCCTCCCGCGGCGGCAGGGCGTGTTCCGGCCCGGTTGGCGCCCCCGTCGCCGCTATCGGCAGATTGTCCCCACCGGCAATGGCCCGGCCCTCGAAACCGCCGAGACCGGCGCGACCGAGCGTTGCCGCCGAACCGAGCACCGGCGCTGCCGCAAAGCCCCCGGCCACGGCGAGGTAGGCCGTCGCGCTGCCCTTGAGTGCCCCGATGCGCAGCCGGTCCCCCGCACCGAGCGTCACGCTCCGCCAGCCCCCCACGGTCTCCTCGCTCCCGTCCGCGCGCTTCAGCGCCATCGCGAGTTCCGCGCCGGCGGTGGCGAGGCGCAGCGGAGGGTCGGCCTGCAGTGTTGGCCCGAGAAAGCGCATCTCCAGCGCGGGAGCATCCGGTGCCAGGCCCACGAGCGCGTTCGCTTCCGCGAGGCTCTCCCGGTCGAGCGCGCCGGAGGGGGGCACGCCGAAGCGCTGGTAGCCGCGCCGCCCGCTGTCCTGCAGCGAGCTTGCGAGGCCTGGGTCGATCACCTTGAGCGTGGCCATCACAGACGCTCCCGCGCCGTGCTTTGGGGCTGCCAGTCGCCGGCAGCGGCCGCGCGCGCAATCTCGGTGTAGCGATCCGGCGGCGTGGGCACGAAGCTCACCGCATCGCCGGGGCGGAGCAGCGCCGGCGCCTCGCCACCAGCCGCCTTGTCGAAGAGCGTTACAGGCGTGCGCCCGATGAGATGCCAGCCACCGGGGCTGGTGACCGGATAGATCACCGTCAGCCCCACGGCGATCGCCACCGAGCCTGCCGGCACCTTCGTGCGCGGGTCGCTCCGGCGCGGAAAGTCGATCGAGCCCGGCAGATCGCCCATATAGGGCGCCCCGGGAAGGAACCCGATCATGTACACATGGTGCGCGATGCCGGCATGGAGATCGACCACCGCGGCCGGCGTCATCCCCGCGCGCTCGGCCACGTCCTCAAGGTCCGGCGCGTACTCCCCTTCGTAGCAGGCGGGCAGGTGCCAGTGGCGTGCCGCTCCCTCCGCCGCCGCGAACCCCTGCGCCACAACCCCTTGGATGGCGGCCTGCAGTCGAGGCCCGTCGGTGACCAGCGGATCGAACTGCACGAGCAGAGAGCGGAAACTGGGCGCGGTCTCCACCACGCCCTCCGGCGGCGCGGCGGCGAGCGCCGCGTCCAGCGCCAGCACCAAGGCGGAAAGCGCCCGGTCTTTCTCCCGCCCGAACTCGACGATCAGCGCGGCATCGCCGAAGGGAAGGTAGCGCGGCTCCGGTATCTCGGTCGTCCCACCTTCAGCCATCGCCTGCCCCTCCCGCGGTCTTTCACGAGAGCTAGAAGCCTCCGCCCGTCTAGTCCATGTTCACCCTGTCATTCAGCGAAAATTCACGGGCGGAGGGTGCCATGGCGACGCGCATCAACATCAATGCGGACATGGCCGAGGGCTGGGGAGCCTATGATATCGGCGACGACGAGACCCTGCTCGGCATCGTGAAGAGCGCGAACATCGCCTGCGGCATGCATGGGGGCGATGCGGCCGTGATGCACCGGGTGATTCTGGCGGCGGAGAAGGCAGGGGTGAGCATCGGCGCCCATCCCGGTTTCAACGATCTTTGGGGTTTCGGGCGCCGGCAGATCCGCATGAAGGCCGATGAGCTCGAATACCTCGTCGCCTACCAGATCGGCGCCATGCTCGGCATGGCCGCGTATTCGGGCATCGCGGTGACCCATGTGAAGGCGCATGGGGCGCTCAACAACATGGCCTGCAAGGACGTCGACTATGCCGCCGCCATCATGCGCGCGCAGAAGACCGTGGCACCGGATCTGATCGCGCTGGTGATGCCGGGCACGGAGATGGAGAAGGCCGCGCATGCGCAGGGGCTAACCGTCGGGCGCGAGGCGTTCGTGGACCGCACATACGAGGACGATGGAAACCTCACCCCCCGCACGGTTCCGGGCTCGGTCATCAAGGACCCTGCCGTAGCCGCCGAGCGTGTGGTGAAGATGGTGCAGGAGGAGACTATCGTGGCCCGCAGCGGCAAGCCGTTGCCGATCGGCTTCGACAGCCTCTGCGTCCACGGCGACGAGCCGACCTCGGTGGCGGTCGCCAAGGCCGCCCGCGACGCTCTGGAGGCCGCGGGCGTGGAGATCGTTACGCTGCCCGACATGATCGGCTAGGGGCAGCGACGCGTTCGGTCAGACGACCCAGAAGCCGTCGTCGACGTCGTCCTCGGTGCGGGCGACATTTTCGTCGCTGTCCGCGAAGCGGATCAGCATGTCGCCGCGGCTGAGTTCGCCGCTCTCGAAGCGCGACGTCCAGAACGTGCGGCCTTCCTCGTCGGACGGGCGTTGCAGCACCTTCTGATAGAGGTCCTCGATGAACTGCTCGTCCGTCGGGTTGGTGCCGAACTCCGCCAGGAACTCGTCGCTCGTGGTGAAGCTGTCCGCGATGAACTTGTCGCTCTGGCCGCTGTCCTTGCGGTTCGTGTTGAAGCGCAGGCCCTCCTCGTCCGGCGTCCGCACGAAGGCCGCGGCGTAGAGGCGGTAGATGAAGGTGCCGTTCTCGGAGAGATCGAAGATGTAGGTGCCGTCCTCGAGCTCCACCCGCTCGATGTTCTCGAGGATGTCCGTCTCGTCCGCGGTCTCGATGCGGACTGTCCCGTCGGGCAGCAGCGTCTCGCGTACCTCGGCGCGGGTGTTCTGGTAGACGACCGTGTCCGTCCCGCCCATGCCGTCGAAGGTCTCGCTGACGGGGCTGTTCTGGATGATGTCGTCCGTCTCCGAGACCGCATCCGGAAGGATTGCGAGCGGGAGGGGATCGCTGCTGTCGCTTCCGGGGTCGATATCCGCGACCTGGACGGTACCCTCGCTGGTCCCATCGGTCTTCCAGAGCTCGTAGCCGAATTCCTCGGTCTCTGCCGCGAAGAAGACCTCGTTGCCGACCGTCGCGAGGTATTCTGGATCGCTGCTATCGCTGCCCTCGTAGATGTCCTTCAGCAGGCCGGTGCCGAGCGTCGTGCCGTCCGTGAAGTAGAGCTCGGTGCCGGTCGAGCCGTCATCGGCGGAGAAGATCAGCACGTCGCCGATCACCGAATGGAAGAGCGGCTTGCCATTGTCCGGGAAGGAGTCGCCGCCGCCGCCGTCGATATCGCGAACGAGGAAAGTACCGGTGGAGCTGCCATCGGTCGCCCAAAGCTCCTTGCCAAACTCGCCGTCATCGGCGGCGAAGAGAACTAGGTCGCCGAGCACGCCGAGGATCTCCGGGTCCGAAGAGCCATTCCCATCGTTGATGTCGGCGACCTGACGCGTGCCGCCCGAGGTGCCGTCGGTGATCCAGAGCTCCCTGCCGTCACTCCCGTTATTGGCTGTGAAGATGACGCGGTCGCCGAATTCGTAGACCTCTTCGATGGCGGAGCCCGAGTTGCCGCTGTTGATGTCGGCCACCATCATGGTGCCTTCTTCGGTGCCGTCCGAGCGCCAAAGCTCGAGGCCGAACTCCCCGTCATTCGCCGCGAAGATGATGGAACCGGTGTTGCCCAGCGATGCCGACTGGCCGGGGCCGAGGTCGATTTCCGAGCCCGAGCTTCCCTCGAAGATGTCCTTCACGCGCCGCGTGCCGAGATCGGTGCCGTCGGTGATGTAGAGTTCTTCGCCGGTGCTGCCGTCCTGAGCGACGAGGAACACCTTGTCGCCGTGCACGGCGATCACCTGGTCGTTGTCCGAGCTGATGCCGTCGAAGCTGCCCGGGTTGATGTCGCGGACGATGCGGGTGCCTCCCGTCGTGCCGTCCGTGATGTAGAGTTCCGCGCCGAACTCGTCCGTTTCGGCAACAAAGTAGACGTTGTCGCCGGTGGTCGCGAAGTACAATGGGTCACTGTCATCGGGGCCGAATTCGATGTCTGCGAGGAGCATGGTGC
>JBCBHB010000221.1:0-5303 GCA_038526025.1 Pseudomonadota bacterium | reverse complement strand
CCATCGTCGGCACGCTGGCCCTGGCGGTCGCCACGCTGACCGTTAAGCGCGGGGATTTCGGTACCGGCCTGCTGATGGTCGTCGCCTGCCAGATGGCCGTGGGCGGGCTCGGCTGTATCCCGCTGGCGCTGGCCTTCGAGGACGTGACGGCCTGGGGCTGGACGCCGGAGAACGCGGCGGAGCTGAGCGCCGCCTTCGCCTATGCGGTGCTCTTCCCTGGCATCGTCGCCACGCTCCTGTGGTTCGTGCTGGTGAAGCGGGTAAGCGCGGCCGGCGCCTCCACCTTCCACTTCCTGAACCCGGTCTTCGGCGTAGCCTTCGCCTATGTGCTCCTTGCCGAGCCGATCTCACCGTCGGACGCGCTCGGCGTCGCCGCGGTCGCCGCCGGTATCCTCATCGTCAACCGCGCCCGCGCCTGATTGCCGGGCCTTCGACATGGATCAAGGCCGGGCCGGCCAAGACCTGTTCCCTTCGCGCAAGGATCGGCGAATGGGAGACTGCGATGAGCGAAATCAGGGTTCACGGCAGCATGAAGGCCGCCGTCGTCAACGCCCTCGGCCAACCCCTCGAAGTCAAGGAGGTGGCGCGGCCCACGGTGTCGGACGGTCAGATCGTGGTGAAGATCGAAGCCTCCGGCGTGTGCCACACGGATCTGCACGCCGCGATGGGGGACTGGCCGATCAAGCCGGAGCCCCCGTTCATCCCGGGCCATGAAGGCGTCGGCGTCGTCGCCGAAGTGGGCCGCGGCGTGAAGGCCGTGAAGGAAGGGGACCGGGTTGGCGTGCCCTGGCTCCATCACGCCTGCGGCGCCTGCCCGAGCTGCATCACCGGGTGGGAGACGCTGTGCCGCGCAGAGCCGCAATACACGGGCTACACGGTGAACGGCGGTTTCGCGGAGTATGTGCTGGCCGATCCGCGCTATGTGGGCCACCTGCCCGATGGGCTCGACTTTGCGCCCGCCGCCCCGATCCTCTGCGCCGGGGTCACGGTCTACAAGGGCTTGAAGGAGACGGATGCACGGCCGGGGCAAACGGTCGTGATCTCCGGCATCGGGGGGCTCGGGCACCTCGCCGTCCAGTACGCCCGGGCCATGGGCATGCGCGTGGTGGCAGTCGATGTAGCGGAGGACAAGCTGAAACTGGCGCGAGAGCTGGGCGCGGAGCACGCGGTGAACGCGGCGGAGCAGGACCCGGTGGCGGAGCTTGCCGCTCTTGGCGGGGCCGATGGCGTGCTTGTAACCGCCGTCTCCACCAGTGCCTTCGCGCAGGCCGTCGGCATGCTCGCACCGGGCGGAACGATGTCGCTGGTGGGCCTGCCGCCGGGCGAGTTTCCGCTACCCATCTTCGATGTGGTGCTGAACCGCAAGACCATCCGCGGCTCGATCGTCGGCACCCGTGCGGATCTGGCCGAAAGCCTGGCCTTCGCAGCGGAGGGCAAGGTCGCCAGCCACTACCGGACCGACAGCCTCGACAACATCAACGGCATCTTCGACGAGATGCGCGCAAACCGGATCGACGGTCGCGTGGTGATGACGATTTGAGGGGCGGCGCGGCGCCGAGTGTGGCGCCGCGCCGTTTGCTCAGGCAGCAGGCGCGAAGCGGGTGTAGAAGCGCTCGTCCTTCTCTGCGAGGTCGCGGAGCAGCTTCGGCGTCTCGAACCGGGCGCCGTGCCGGGCGTTGAGATCGTCGCAGATGCGCGTGGCCTCCGCAGCGCCGATCATGTCGAGCCAGGAGAGCGGACCGCCGGACCAGGGCGCGAAGCCCCAGCCAAGGATGGCACCCACATCGCCCTCACGCACATCCGTGAGCACGCCTTCCTCGAGCGCGCGCACGGCCTCGAGGGTCTGCGCCATCATCAGCCGGTTCTGGACCTCTTCGAGGCTGGGCTGCGCGTCGGCTGCCGGATAGAGATCGGCGAGACCGTCCCAGAGACCATCGCGCCGGCCCTGCTCCGTATAGGCGTAGAAGCCGCTGTTGGTCTTGCGGCCGAGGCGGCCCTTCTCCACCACCATGGTCTTCATCACGCCATAGGCCGGGCTCTCGTCCCAGGCGTCGCCCATGGCGGCCTTCGTCGCCTCGGCGATCTTCAGGCCAAGCTCGATGGAGACCTCGTCCGAGAGCTGCAGCGGGCCCACGGGGAAGCCCAGCAGCTTCGCGGCATTCTCGATGAGCGCAGGCTTCACGCCCTCCGCCACCATCCGCACGCCTTCGTCGACGTAAGGAAGGATGCAGCGGTTGGCGTAGAAGAAGCGCGCGTCGTTCACCACGATCGGCGTCTTCTTCAGCTGGCGCACGAAGTCCAGCGCCTTGGCAACGGCCGCATCGCCCGTCTCCTTCCCGCGGATGATCTCGACGAGCATCATCTTGTGCACGGGGCTGAAGAAGTGGATGCCGATGTACTGGGCAGGCCGGCCGCTGGCCATCGCCAGGTCCGAGATCGGCAGGGTCGAGGTATTGGTGGCGAAGATCGCGCCATCGCCCGCCGCAGCCTCGGCCGCCTGCGTGACCTTGGCCTTCAGGCCCGGGTCCTCGAATACGGCCTCGACGATCAGGTCCACACCCTTCAGCTTGGCGTAATCCGGCGTGGCGGTGACGCGGTCGAGCACGTCGCCTTTCGCCTCCTCGGTCATGCGGCGCTTCTTCACCGCATCCGTCAGCAGGCCGTCGATGGTGGCGATGCCCTTGTCGGCACTCTCCAGGTCACGGTCGAGCAGCACCACCTCGATGCCCGCCAGCGCCGCCACATGGGCGATGCCGGCACCCATCATGCCCGCGCCGATGACACCGAGCTTCTTCACCGGCATCGGCGGCACGTCCGGCCGCACCGCCCCCTTCTCCAGCGCCTGCTTGGAGAGGAAGAGCGAGCGGATCATCGCTTCGGAGGACGGGTTCATGAGCACCGAGGTGAACCAGCGCGCCTCGATCCGGATGGCCGTGTCGAAATCCACCAGCGCGCCTTCATAGACCGCGCTCAGCATGGCCTTGGCCGCCGGGTAGACGCCCTGCGTCTTGCCATGCGTCATCGCCACGCCGCCGAGGAACATCTCGAAGCCCTGGGGCGTGTAGGGTGCGCCACCGGGGATCTTGAAGACCTTGCGGTCCCACGGCTTCACGGCGTCCGCCTCGGTCGACTGGGCAACCCAGGCCCGCGCGGCGGCCATGAGGTGATCGGGCTCGACCACCTCATCCACGAGGCCCGCGTTCTTCGCCTTGGCGGGCGCATAGGTCTTGCCCTGGAGAAGCGGCTCGGAGGCGCCCATGAGGCCCAGCATGCGGATGAGACGCGTGGTGCCGCCCGCGCCGGGGAAGAGACCCACCAGGATCTCGGGCAGGCCGATCTTGCCGCGCCCATCCGCCGCGATGCGGCGGTGGCAGGCGAGGCCGATCTCGACACCGATGCCCATGGCCGTGCCGGGGCAGGCCCAGACGAAGGGCTTGCCACCTTTCAGCGTCTTGGGGTCGGCCCCACCGCGCTCGATCTTCCGCAGCACGCCATGGAGCTGCATGACGAAGCCGAAGAGCCGCTCGGCGGGGTTGCCCCCTTCGGCCTCGGCGCCCGCTTTCAGGCCGCCCAGAACCTTGAGGTCCATGCCGCCCGCGAAGTCCGCCTTCGCGGAGGTGATGATGGCACCCTTCACATCCGCATCGCCGAGGGCGAGGTCGACGCAACGGTCAAGCTGCTTCACACCCTCAATGGTCAGCACGTTCATGCTCGCGTCGGGAAGGTCCCAGGTGATGGTCGCGATGCCGTCCTCGATCGCGTAGTGGAAGATATCGTTCATGTCCTGTCCCTCCCTCAGACGCGTTCGATGACGGTGGCGGCGCCCATGCCGCTGGCGACGCAGAGCGTGGCAAGGCCCGTGCCCTTGCCGCTCCGCTCGAGCTCGTCGACCAGCGTGCCGAGGATCATCGCGCCGGTGGCACCCAACGGGTGACCCATTGCGATGGCCCCGCCGTTCACGTTCACCTTGCTATGGTCGGCATCAAAGGCCTGCATGAAGCGCAGCACGATGGACGAGAAGGCTTCGTTGACCTCCATGAGGTCGATATCGCCGATCTCCATGCCCGCGGCCTTCAGCACCTTCTCGGTCGCCGGCACGGGGCCGGTGAGCATGATGGTGGGGTCGGTCCCGATCTTGGCGGTAGCGCGGATGCGGGCGCGGGGCTTGAGGCCGAGGCGCTCGCCCACTTCCTTCGAGCCGATCAGGATGCCAGCCGCACCGTCGACGATGCCGGAGGAGTTGCCGGCATGGTGCACGTGCTCGATCCGCTCCAGATGGGGGTACTTCATGATCGCCATCGCGTCGAAGCCCGGCATGCTCTCGCCCATCTGCTTGAAGCTGGGCTTCAGCGAGCCGAGGGACTGCATGTCCGTGCCCGGCCGCATATGCTCGTCATGGTCGAGGATCGAGATCCCGTTCATGTCCTTAACGGTGATGACGGAGTTGCCGAAGCGGCCTTCCTTCCATGCTGCCTCCGCACGGTTCTGGCTCTCGACAGCAAAGGCATCCACGTCGTCCCGGCTGAAGCCGAACTCGGTGGCGATGATGTCGGCCGAGATGCCCTGGGGCACGAAATAGGACTTCATGGCGACGTAAGGATCGACGCCGATGGCGAAGCCGTCCGATCCCATGGGCACGCGGCTCATCATCTCTACGCCGCCGGCGACGTAGAGCTCACCCGCACCCGCCCGCACCTGGTTTGCCGCCAAGTTGGCCGCCTCGAGGCCCGACGCGCAGAAGCGGTTGATGTGGAGTCCGGGCACGCTCTCGTCCCAGCCCGCGTAAAGCACCGACGAGCGCGCGATCTCGCCGCCCTGCTCACCCACCGGCGTCACGCAGCCCCAGATCACGTCCTCGACTTCCGAGGTATCGAGGCCGTTGCGGTCGCGCAGCGCGTTCAACACCGAGGCCGAAAGCGCGAGCGAGGTCACCTCATGCAGGCTCCCGTCCTTCTTCCCTTTGCCGCGCGGCGTGCGCACCGCGTCGTAGATGTAGGCTTCGGTCATCGTTTCCTCCTGTCGGGCCTGTTGCCCGCTATTCATCCTCGCCGCGGGGCGGTGCCGGGGGAGGGGCGCCGTATTCGGCGATGAAATCCTTGAAGACGCGCTCGAGCTTCTCGGGATCAGCGTACTCGTCCAGCCGTTCGAGCAGAACCGTGAGCAGGTAGTTGTTGCCAAGTCCGTGCTCGGCGTTGAGGGCGCGGAGGCGGGCATAGGCCTCCTCCGTCAGCGCCGCGTTGAACCGCTTAGGGAGAGGCAGCGCGATGGCACGTGAGAAGCCGAAGCGCCTGCCTCTCCCCAAG
>JBCBHB010000220.1:0-5308 GCA_038526025.1 Pseudomonadota bacterium | reverse complement strand
CCTGGGTCTCGACCGTGTGCACGGCGTTGGCAGCGGGTTGATCGGGCATCGTCAACTCCTCAGCAGCGTGGGCAGGAGCAGGCAGATCGAGGGGATCAGGATCAGCACCCCGACGCGGATCACCTCGCCCACGAAGAAGGGGAAGACACCGCGGAAGATCGTGCCCATGGAGGTCTGGGGCGAGAAGCTCTTGATCACGAAGACATTGAGGCCGACGGGCGGCGTGATGAGCCCGAGCTCGACGACCACGAGCGCTAAGATCCCGAACCAGATCTTCAGGTCCTCGTTATCCATCCCGAAGGCGGCCGTTTCCGCCGTCACGTAGTCCCCGCCGTTCAGCTCCACGAGGATGGGCCAGAAGAAGGGGACGACGACGAGGATCATGGAGAGCGACTCCATGAAACAGCCCAGCAGGATGAGGACGAGCAGGAGAACCAGGACGACCACATACGGGTCCAGACCGCTGGTGCCGGCCATCGTGCTGAGCGATGCGGGCAGGCCGGTGCGCGCGAAGAAGCCCTTCAGCATGTCGGCAGCGAAGAGGATGAGGTAGATCATGCCCGCTGTCTTCGCCGTTGAGAGCACGGCGTTGCGCATGCCCGGCAGGCGCAGCGGGCGGCCGGGCGCGAGGAACCCGTAGAGCGCGATGATGAACACACCGACCGAGGCGGCGGGGGTGGGGGTGAAGAGGCCGAGGCCAAGGCCCAGGATCATGGCGCCGAAGATGGCCAGCACCGGGATCAGGCGGCGGACAGCCCGACGGTGGGCCTCCGCCGGCAGCGGCTCGGCCATGGGGGCGATATCCGGTCGTCGGGCGACCAGGATCTGCACGACGACCATGAAGAAGATGACGGCCAGCAGGCCGGGCAGCACCGCCGCCTGAAACATCTCGATGATCGAGGCCTCGACGACGATGGCGTAGATCACCAGCGCGACAGAGGGCGGGATCAGGATACCAAGCGTGCCGCCCGCCGCCAGCACACCTGTGGCCAGCCCCTCCTGATACCGCAGGCGCCGAAGTTCGGGCAGCGAGATCTTGGCCATGGTGCTGGCGGTGGCGAGCGACGAGCCGGAGACCGCGCCGAAGCCCGCGCAGGCCGCGATCGTCGCGATCGCGACGCCACCCCGCAGCCGGCCGACCAGCGCATTGAGCCCGTGGAAGAGATCGTGGCTGAGGCGCGCTTCGGAAGCGAGGAAACCCATCAGGATGAAGAGCGGCACCACCGAGAGGTCGTAGTTGGAAACGACGTTCCAGAGGGACGTGGTGAACTGCGAGAGATAGGGGCCGAAGCGGAGAAACGGCGCAACCTCGCTCAGCACATAAGCGCCGCCGACGGAGGTTGTGATCATCGCCAGTGCAACCGGCACCCGCAGCATGATGAGCAGGAAGAGAACGGCGACCGCCCCGGCGCCCACAAGCTCACGCTCGTTCATGGCGCGTCCCCTTCGGCTTCGGTTGCGTCGGGCGAGAGGGCGAGCGTGAAGGCCGCGATAGCCCAGAGGGCGAGCGCGACGATCCCGGGGACCATGAAGGGCCAGATGGGCCATTCGAGAACGGGTGTCCGGATCCCGTCCGCCATGTAGCCGAGCGTGCCCTGAACCATCATCACCGCCAGGAAGGTGGCGAGGCAGCCCATGATCGCGTCGGTCACCCGCGTCAGCCAGCCGAGCGCATGTTCGGGGAGCAGGCTGGTGAAGAGGTCGACGCTCACATGCCCTCGCTGAAGCTGGCACCAGGGGAGCATCAGCAGCGCGCCGAGGCCGACAAGCATCGAGACCGCATCCTCATAGCCCGGAAGCCCCGGCACGGTGCGGTCGAAGAGGCGTGCGGCGGCGTTGAGTACGAACCCGCCGACATTGACGACGGTTACAAGGACGACGATGCCGAAGAGCACGCCACCCAGGATCGCACACCACCAGCAGAGGGAGCGGACAAGCGGGATCATCGGGAGCACCGGAGTGTAGGGCCTTCACCGGCGCGTCCCGGTGAAGGCCGGTCAGGTCATTCTAAGCAGTGTGTGCCTTCATGGCCTCGAGCGCGGAGGCCAGCAGGGCGTCGCCATCAATGCCCTTGCCGGCCACCTCCTCCAGCCAGCGGCCGGTGAGGCCCTGATGCAGGGCGTCGAACTCGGCAGACGCTTCCGGAGAGAGCTGCTTTACCGTCCGGCCCTGTTCGGTCGCGATCTTCTTGCCGATGGGCTCGATCGCGTCCCAGGCCGCGCCGGTCTCGCCCGCGATTGCGGCACCGGAGTTCGCGTCGATCACCGCCTGCAGGTCGGCGGGCAGGGAGGCGAAGCGCTCCTTGTTCATCGCGAACATGAAGCTGGCTGTGCCGAAGCGACGACCGCCGGCCATCTCGATGGAGTATTCGGCGAGCTGCGCGATCTTCAGCGGTATGGCGACCTCGAACGGGATGAGCGCCCCGTCGATCGTGCCCTTCGAAAGGGCCTGCGGCAGGGCAGGAACCGGCATGCCTACAGGCTCCGCTCCCCAGCTCTCGAGCATCCAGACACCGGTTCGCGAGGGGCTGCGCAACTTGAGGCCGGCGACGTCGGCGGGGCCGTTCACGTCCTTGCTGACCGTATGGAGCGCGTTCCCGGCATGGGTATGGATGAGGAGTGGCTTCACATCGGCCAGATCCGCGGCCAGCATCGGCATCACGTCCTGAATCGCCTTTGTCGTCACCTCGGCGCTGCCGCCATGCACGGTCGGCAACTCGAAGACCTCGAGGCGCGGGAAGACGCCCGGCGTGTAGCCCGGCAGCGTCCAGACGATATCCGCAACGCCCGAACGCACCTGATTGTAGAGCTCGGGCGGCTTTCCGCCGAGCGACATCGACGGGAAGATCTCGAAGGCGATCCGACCGCCCGACGCAGCCGTGACCCGCTCGGCCCAGGGCGCGATCAGCTTGGTCTGTGCCGGCGCCTTGGGGCTGAGGAAATGGTGGATCGTGAAGGTGAACTCCGCACCCTTCGCGATATGCGGGGCAGCCAGTGTTCCGGCAGCGGCGGCCGTTGAGCCGAGGAACGCGCGCCTCGTGAGCATGATGGACCTCCCATTCTTGATCTATGTCATTGTGACTTGTGCTTCGGGTAGCAACGCCCCTGCCCCACGGCCATGGACGTTCGGCGCTATGATTTGCATAATCGGCGCAAGCTGCACCCGGGGTGTTTGCGATGACGACGGTTGCACGGGACATCGTTCCCAGTTTTCGCCTGTATGGCGAGGCCCAACAGAGCGGCCTGCCCGACCTTATTCACGTGGAAACGCTGAAGGATCGCAGCCAGCATCATGACTGGCGGATCATGCCACACCGCCACCATGATCTCTTCCAGATCATGCATTTTCAGACCACGACCGTGGGCATCGAGCTCGACGGTGCGGTCACCGAGGTCGCTGCGCCGGCGGTTCTTTTCGTGCCGCCAAGGGTCGTCCACGGGTTTCGTTTCTCGCCAAAGGTCATTGGGACGGTGACGACCGTGCCGGTAGAGGTGCTGCATGGGGACGACAGCTTTGGCGGCGCGGGCCTTGCGCCCTTGCTGTTGCGGGGTGGCGCGGCGTTCGACCGGCTCTCGCTCCTCATCCGGGATCTGCACGACGAATACCGCTGGCATCGGCCCGAACGCCAGCGTGCGCTCCGCATGCTGCTGGAGCTCATCATGGTCTGGGGTGCGCGCGCGCAGGCAGAGACCATGGCGCAGCTGGCGGTTCCCATCCAGCAGCGGAATTCGGAGAAACGGGTCAGCGAGTTCCTCGCCTTGGTCGAGCAGAATTACGCGCGTGGCTGGAGCGCGACCGACTACGCCCGCGCCGTTGGCACGTCGAAATCGCAGCTGACGAGAGACTGCCGCAGCATAACCGGCAGGAGCCCCCTTCAGCTCGTCCATGATCGGTTGCTGCAGGAGGCGAACCGCAAGCTCGCCTACACGCCCTGGCCGATCTCTCAGGTGTCGGAAGCCCTGGGCTTCGCGGATCTCGGCTATTTCAGCCGCTTCTATCGCGAGCGCATGGGGGAGACGCCAAGCCGCTACCGTGCCCGGATCAGGTCGCGCGCGGTGCGGTGAGAGCGCGCCGCGCCCCCCCCCCCGCCAGGGACTCAGGCCTGCCAGATTGGCTTGCGCGCCTCCCGCAATGCCTCCTCCCGCGTCCAGCCCGCATCGGCGAGGACGCTGTCCGGCTCCCGAAGGAGCTCGTTCCGAAGCATTCGCCGCAGGGCGAGACGCCGCCGCATACGCGCGATCAGCGCATGCTCGCCTGCCTGGGGGACGGACCGCCATTTTCTGGCATGTGGCGCTTGCGATCCGGGGAACACGCTGATCACGGTCATGGCCCTTCTCCATCGGTTCCTTCAGAGCCATCTTAGGGAGCGTATGGGACGAAGATAATGGAGTTCTTCTCCCCGATTGGTGAGCAAACGGAACAGTTATGCGCAGGCTTCCACCCCTCGCGACACTGCCCGCCTTCGAGGCGACGGCGCGCCTGGGCTCTGTCAGCGCCGCGGCGCGTGAGCTTGGCCGCACGCACGGTGCTATCAGCAAGCAGATCCGGAGCCTGTCCGACGATGTTGGGGGTGATCTCTTTGAGAAACAGGGCACCGGGCTGAAGCTCACCGAGCGGGGAGAGCGGTTGCGCCGTCTGCTCACGCCGGTTCTCGACGATCTGGAAGCGACCACCCAAGGCCTCCGGCTCGAAGTGGACGATCGCCATGTCGATGTCGCGGCCAGCGCCACGCTCGCCATGCGCTGGCTGACACCGCGCCTGCCGGCGTTCTATGCGAGACATCCCGATGTCGACATCAGGCTCCACATGTCCGGACCGAAGCGCGTGCGGGACCAGGAGATCGACGTGGTGCTCAGCTACGACCGTCTGCGGGGCTCGCTCAGGCATCCCGACAAGCACGCGCTGGGTGACGCGGCTTACGGCCCGGTTTGCGCGCCGGACTACCGGATCGAGCGCAGCGACCGCGTCGCCACGGTAGAGGCCCGGCTGACGCAGCCAAGTGCTGCGCGCATCTGGCAGGCTTGGGAGGAGCTTTCGGGCCTTCAGCTCGCCGCGGCCCGGGAGATTGAGCATCCCCATCATTTTCTGGCCATCGAGGCGGCCTCGGCCGGGCTGGGCCTTGCTATGGCGGAGAAGCGCATCGTGGCGGCGGACCTGAGCGCGGGCGGGCTGATCGCGCCCTTCGGGTTCGTCACGGTGAAGGACGGCTTCCAGGCCGCTGTTATGCCAAGGGCGGCGAAGCGACGCTCGGCAGCCGCGTTGCTGGCCTGGCTGGCGGAAGCAGCGCGGGAAGATCAGGGCTAGGGGC
>JBCBHB010000219.1:0-5323 GCA_038526025.1 Pseudomonadota bacterium | reverse complement strand
CCGGATGCCGCCTCCTGGGCGGAGAAGGTCGTTGTCGCACCGAGCTGGCGGGCCGTGTCTTCGAGCTGCTCCAGCTCGCGGCCGGTCGCGCCGGTGACGGCGCCCACACGGCGGATGCTGGTCTCAAACGATGCGACCTGAGACAGGGCGCCGCTGAGGGCGATGCCCGTGCCGATGGCGGCAACGGCAGCGCCCGCAGCCACGGCCGCCGCGCCCAGGTTGCGGAACGCACCAGTCGCGCGCCCGGAAACTTCACGCTCGGCCCGTTCTCCGAACCGATCGAGGTCGCGGCGAACGCCAGCAAGGTCGCGCTCGAGCGGGCCGAGCGCGGCTTTGATCTGGACTTCGAGTTCGCCGAGAAGGTCATCCATTTTTCGCAGCCACCTCTAGCTTGGCGCGCAGAACCGACGCGGTGTAGTCGTCGATCGCTTTCTGCTGTGCCGGGGTGCGCTGATCGGGCGATGCCTGGCCCTGCGACTTGCGGGTGAACATCCCGCTCGTCTCGCAGGCAAATTTCTTGCGCGCGCCGATCATGGACATGAGGTCGAAAAGGTCCTCGTTGCCGAGGGCTGACGGGGGCAATCCAGTCGCCCCCATCGCTTGCACGAAGATGTCTTCGATGAACGCGTCTACTTGCTCGTCGACGCTTTCTTCCCGTTTCCCTCGCCGCCCTCGTCGCCCTTCCGAAGCGACATGAGCTGGCCGAGGTACTCGCGCACGGGCGTGACGATCGACGCCAGATCCTCGACGTCATAGACCGCATCGGCCACGAACTCGCGGTCCTTCGCGCCGAGGTCCGCGCCGATGCTGATGATCTGGGCAATCGCGTCCAGATCGACCGCGGCGAGCTTGTTCACCGCGGCGATAAGCCCGCCGAGCTGACGGTTGAGCAGCTTCTTCTTGTCGCGCGAGGTCGTGAGCGTGAACTCGCGGTCTTCGATTGTGACGACGGGCTTGTCGATCATGGGTCACCTAGTTGGTTGAGGATGGAAGATCAGTCGCCGGTGGCGCGCGGGGTGCGGCTGACCAGCTGCGTGAGCGAGATCTGCGTGTTGAGCAGCACGAAGTTGTCGCCCTGGCCGATGTTGAGCGGCGCGCCGCGGATCAGGCCCTTGTAGATGTACGTGGTCGGCGTCGGCGCGGCGCCGCTCGGCGGCGTGTCGTTCAGCTCGATTTTGATGTTGTAGGGCGTGGGCGACGTGCGCTGGTTCTGGGCCGCGGTGATGAGCGCCTGCTGGCCGACGTTCTCGCCATCGTAGATGAACTGCGGGTTGAGGTTGCCCTCGTCAGACGAGCCGATCGTCTTCTGCACGGCGCTGTCTTCCAGGGTGAGCGCGGTCACCTCCGCGACGGTGCCGCCGAAGTCGCCGAGCTGCTGGATCTTGCCGACGAGCTGGTAGGTATCCGTGGCCGCGTCAGTCGCCTGAGTGCCGAGCAACAGTCGGCTGCCCGAAGTCGGGGTATTTGCCATAGTGGCCTCCTAGTGCTGTGTGAGGCGCACAATCGCGCCGGGTGAGTGGCCTGCGCCCGCCAGGGTCAGGTCACGTCCGCCGACAGGCGGATGGTCAGGACGCGCCCGACGAGGCTCTCGTCGGTGGGCTGCGTCGCGATGTTCTGCACGGTCATCCAGACGAAATCGGCGCCGGGCACGGTCAGCCGCTGCCGGTGGAGCAGACCGCGCACGCGCTCGGTGATCTGCTCGATGAGGGCAACCGATCCGGTGTTGTCGGCGACGCAGTGGACCATGCGGTCCACGTCGCGGATGTCTGCGCCGATCGCATCGCGCGGCCGGTCGCCGTCGACGCCACCGATCACGATGTACGGCCGCGGCACGTCCTCGGGCACGCGGTAGCTCGTGAAGATTGCCGGCGCGCCCAGGTCGGTCGCGATCAACCCCGTGAGCGTGGCATCGGCGCGCAAGGTCTCGTATAATGCGTCGGTTGCGATCATTCAGGAGATACCTATGCCCATTGGCGCACTCATCGGCGGTCAGCCGATCTGGCTAATCATGGTTCTCGGAAGCATACTCGGCCTGACGATGGCTTGGGGCTATCTGTCATGACCCGTCCCCCAAGCCCTATTCGCACCCGGTGACGACGTCCTTTTCGAAGGCGAGCGCTACGTCGTGGCCTTTGTTCAGAGCGTGAACATCGGCGGAGAGGTCCGCTTCATCTACCTGCTGATGCCAGGCGAAGTGCTCGCACCAGAGGCTGACCTTACCGTCGACCGATGATCCGGTTCACGACCGACGCGCTCTCGCGCAGCGTGTTCAGCAGGAACGGCCGCGGCTCCTGGCTGATGTTCCGGCCGCGGCTGTCGGTGCCGAAGAACCCCAGCTCGAGCCGGCGGGCGTAGACCACGTTGGTCCCGATCACGCCGCGGATGCTGCTTGCATCAGAGCGCACCGTGCTGGTGATGCTCTGCTGCAGGCGCCCGGTGACCTTCTTCGGCGGCTCGCCCGGGACCGAAGGATCGGCGCCACTGGCGTTGCCCCGGTTGAGCTTCCGCTGCACCTGCCCCGCCACGTAGAGCGAGGCCGGCGCCATGTTCCGAGCGACCCGCGCGCGGAGCTGGCGAAGGGCAGCGTCGCCGTTCCATTTGAGGGTCACGGCTCCCCCTTGCCCTCATGCTCGGCCCTGGCAAACTTGGTCCACGGGTCACCGACGAAATTCCACCGCCTGATCTGATCTTCGGTGAGATCCTCACAGCGCACCAGATGCGCACCCATCCGGACGATGCTGTCTGCTTCAGCGAGATGCGGCCAGGAGCGGACGACCGCATAAGAGGCGCGCCAGATGCGGCCGTCTGCGCAAGGCACCGAGATCGTGATGGCATCGCCCTCGTGAAGGGGCTGCAGCGATATCACTTCGAGGCCGCCGTCCACACGAGAGACGGTGACCACTCCCAAATCTTGACCGTCACGCTCGACCTTGAACGCTGACGTATGGACAGCAAGTCCCTTGCTCACGGCGTCACCCCTCGTGCACGCATCATCTTTTCCGTGGCCGAAACCGCATCATTGACACGAGAAATGATGCTGAGGTTCTTGTCGATCACGTCGATATGTCGGTGGGCCTGCAGGGTCGCGCTGCCACCGCAAGCGGCGATCACCTTGAACAGCTCCCGCGCGTCGCCAAGCCGCTTCACGTAGTCGTTTATGATCGCATCATCCTTCACGGCGTCACCTCTTCACATATGGCCACGATGAACCCGCCCGCGCTCGTCTCTGACAACGCGTCGACCTTCACCGTCCGGCCCTCCCGTCTGACCTGGTCACCCTTGCGCAGGTCCGTGCCCGCGGCGCAGGTGAAGCGCAGGGCGATCACGCCCTTGTCCTGCATGGCCCGCGGCGCCTCGCGCATGCTGAGCGCCTGCAGCCGGCCATCGATCTCAGCCTGGGGGGTCCAGACCTCTGAGAAGCCGCCTTGCCCGTCAGAGCTGCGGGCCTTGCGGAAAATCTGGAACCCCGAATTAAACCGCCGCATCATACCGGGCGCGCTCGATACTTATCGAGATACACGCGCGCGCTCTTCGGCATGCTGGCCGCAGCGTCGTCACCGCCGGCAAGCGTGAAGGCGAAGCCCCCGTCGCGCCAGCTGGAAAGACCGCCCGAGCCGTTGATGAGCGACCCGATAACCTCGAAGCAGGCGAGCTTGACGTCGCCCGGCACGGTGGCCGGCCCGCCAGTGTAGTCGACCTTGAAGCGCACTGCGGCCCCGCCCTGAGACACGCGGTCAGCGCCCTCCAGGAACGCGCTGCGGGCATGCACGCCGGCCCAGAGCGAGCCCCAAGGGAGCCGGTAGATCATGCCGCTGGGCGCGTCCACGTCGTAGTCGGCCGCCGCGGCCGCCTCGCTCGTGAGCAGGTCGGTGATGGTGATCGCAGCCCCGGTGTCGATCGGGTAGTGCGATACCTGCAGGGCGCGCACGCCGCCCTGCAGTCTCTCGGTTCTCGCCATGCGGGAGAACGAGGTGTTGGCGTATGCCTCGACAGCGTCAGACACGGGATCGAGCATCGCTTCGATCCGCGCATCATCGGCGCTGCCAAGGCCCAGGAACGCCTTGACCTCATCTCTCGTGACGAGCGCTGGCATCAGTCGGCCTTCGCCTGGTCGACACTGCCCATCTTGTTGCGCGGCGACGCCTTCGGCTTGGCCTCGACGCTCTCCGCGAGGCCGCCCTCGACGAAAGCGGCCTCCTCTTCCGCGGGGCGCGCGATCACGTCACCGGGCTGGTACCGATCAACGGCCTTGAGAAGACGAACAGCCATCACGCGCCCCACGTCACGCCGGTGAGCATCGCGGCGCCCGCCGTGCGAAGCATGTTGATGTCGTGCCGGGCCACGCCCTGGAACACGACCATCCGCTTCGAGAACTCGGCGTGCTCAGACGAGTTCAGCTCCATCCGGCCCATGGCGTCACCGATGACGATCTCGTCAGCCTTGACGAAATACACCTCGGTTTCGTTGCTGCCGGCGCCCAGGTCCGAGGGGATGTTCTCGGTGTGGAACACACGGAACCCGTGCAGTCGGCCGTTCTCGAAGTCCAGATCCTCGTAGATCTTGTTGCCGTTCCCGTCACGAAGGCGCATCAGGTACGTCAGCACGCGCGACGGCATGAAGAACGCACCGTTGCCCACCGTGGGCCGGATGTTGGAGCCGAGAAGCCGCTGGATCAGCGCGAGCACATCGTCTTCGATGTTGGTCGGATTGACCGTGGCGTTCGCCGCGAACTTGTTGTTCGCATCCATGATATTGGAAATGCCGGCGGGGGCCGTCGCGGACGCAACGCCGCGAAGGAACTGCTGATCCTCCTTCTCGGCGATCGACTCGGCGATGGCATTTGCCACGAACGCCTCGGCGTCGGTCATCGAGAACATGATCATGTCCCGGGTGACCTCGACTTCCTTGGTCAGCGTGAACCAAGACAGGGTGAAGTCGCCCGTGGTCTCATCGACGCGCGTCGGTGCCGTCGCCTCCGCCACGTAGGTCGCCGCAGCCGAGCCGGTGTGGCGAGACATGCGGTAGTTGCCGGTCGTGTTGTTGATCGTCTGCGCCCCGGCGGCGCGGACCACCGAAAGCGGCCGAACGAGCGAGACGAACTCGCGGGCCAGCTCTTCGTCGATGAACTCCTCACCGCTCGTCGCAACGTTGGTCGCGAGTGCCTTCGTCACCGGGCTGGTCTCACCGTAGACCTTCTCGGCGAGCGCGTGGGCCTGCGCCGTGTCGCCCTTGGCGTGTGCCTTCATGAGCGCATAGCCGCCAAAGTTGGTCGACGGCTCACGCTTACCGGCCGACTTGCTCCCTGCAGGCGCCGAAAGCGGGT